>CACYBS010000284.1 GCA_902772725.1 Erysipelothrix rhusiopathiae | reverse complement strand
GCTATTCATTTCAGATAAAATTCTGTTATCTCATGAACCGGTTCATGGCCTCCAATGGTGTTTGAATATACATGGGCATGATCATAATTGTATCGAGCCATATCAAGAAGGATGTAAGCATATAAATGTTGCGGCAAATGTATGCGGCTATACTCCTATAAATCTAGGAAAAATTATTAGAGATGGTGTTCTTTCCGACATCTTAAGCATTCACAGAATTACAATAGATAATGCAATTAAAAGAAAGGAAAGAAATGCCTTTTGGTAAATTTATTTAAAACTTGGAATGAAAGGAATTAAGTATGATTAAAGTAAAAATATACTGGGATGACGAAGCAAAGGTATGGATTGCAATCAATATGGAAATTGGGCTTACTATTGAATCTGATTCATACGATATACTTGTAGAAAAAGTTCAATTGGCAGCGCCTGAAATGGCTTTAGAAAACAAAGTTGAATATACAAGAATAGTAATAGAAAAAGTTGAGGGTAAAATTGACGTTACTGCAGAAAATCTTGAAAATAACGGCATTGTAAAAGGAAAAGTGATGGGTAAATACCTTGCCCTTGCCCAAATGATTGACAGTAATGTTATAACACCCGAATATGCCGCAAAAGAAATGAGAATGAGCGTTTCTGATTTCTACAGAAAAATCGAATCCATATATCTTTATTTGGAAGAAGAATCAAAGGAAACAGACATAAAAACAATGCGGGATGTGGCTAAATACCTCGAAAAAAACGGCCTTGAAACAGGCCTTAACAATGGTAAAGTTTTAACTTATGCAAAATTAGTTAAGGAACAAATAATAACTCCTGAATATGCTGCCAACGAATTAAATATGAGCATTTCAGAGTTTGAAAAAGAATTGGGAGAAAAGAATAATGATAATTAAAGGATTTAACCCTAATCAAATAACATTTTTTATTTCTAGATGTGAGAAAAGGGCAATTATGAGGAATGCAACCAAGGAAGAATTGGCTGAAATTGGAGTTGAACCGAATTTAGCATATGGTTTCGTGGAAAGAATTACAGACTCCTTCGACGAGACTGCGAGTAAAGTGTTCGAAGAATTGGGCCTAACCGAGCCAACTGAATACTTTTTAAGGAAAGTATCTGCTAGAGACAAAGAAGAATTGATGGAATTGGTGAATATCACTTTTCCAAACAATCATCAGAAGCCAATCGAATATCAAATAAACTATTTTTTCCCGGAATCAATTGGAGATCTCGAATACCTTGCCGGTGAACTTGATTTTCCAATAACAAGGGTAAAGTAGTACCCCACGTTAAATTATGGTTATTTAATAACCAAACTGATTAATTTTCAAATAGATTCCATTATACATATAACGGAATCTATACTTACCATTAATGTAAAATCTTCTATAGTATCAAAGTGAACTCAGTTCATTTTGATACTTATTTTTTTGGCGAATTTTATTTTCGGTCTAATCATATTTTTATACCAAAGGGATGCGAATTGAATTCGCATACAAGAAAACGCCCTTTATAAGGAACAATTTATTTGTTTATAAGTTGTTCCCTCTTTTTTTCTAATGAATATCATATTCAAAATGAAAGAATCAAAATGAAACAAAAAATTCAATAAATTTTCATATTTGAAAGGAGATACTTTTATGGCTGATACTATTTTTACTATTAAACGAATCAAAACCCTATCACAATTAGGGGCAATCGCATCGCATTATTCTGGTCTGAAGCTTTCGGAAAACGGAAAACTAGAACACTGTTTTAACAAGGATTTCAATGATAGTAATCAAGATCTTATGCCAATGTTTGAAGGAAAACCCGCTGTATTCTTTTATCGTATTAAACACATACATGAGCACTCGGGTTTTAATCTAAAAACACTATGGAATGATAGAATGTGTAATCTTGAAAATTATGCGAAATATACTAATTCTTATAGCAGAATGAATAGAAACTACGCTTTAGAATTTGAAGTATCTTTTTCAGAGTCTGCTTTATCTAGAATAAACGAAAAGGAATGGATACAAACCAACATCAACTGGTTTTACAAGATTTTTAATATTGCTCCTGATGGTAAAAACAACATCATAGCTGCAATATTGCATAGGAAAATGAGAATTCCACATCTTCACTTTTTAGTGATACCTGTTGATGAAAGAGGAAGGCTTTGCTCTTCGTACTGGTTAAGCAAAGGAGATGAAATTCTTAGATGCGTTTATGATTTATCAATGAAGTCTTTAGGGTTGGAATCTGATGAGGATGCGATTAATGAAACTAATAAATTGTTAAATAATTCTTTTCGTGCAAGAAGAGAATCGTGTTTGCTTGGAAAAGTCGAAGAATTATTTAAGTCAAATGAAGAATCTTATTTCGATTGTAATCAAGAAAAAGGGTTAAATTATATGTCCGTGAATGAATGCTCAAAAAGTGAATCTTTGCGAATAATGTCTTTAATCTCTAAAAACTCTTTAAAAGAATTTGAAAGAGAAATTCTTCTTACTTCTTTAGAACAAGAGGAAATTGAAAAGGGTTACATTGAATCATATGAAGACATAATAGATAAAATTGATGAACTTCTAGGCAAAACCATCTTAATTAATCAAAGATTACTTATAATCAAGAATTCTTTCAACTGGGAAATAAGTAAAAAGGCTAGAGATTACTACAGGAATAATCCAACTATTAATAAGGCATTCGAAGAAGTTGAAAAAGCAATAAATGAATACAAATACGATATGGTTTGTAGAAAAAAATAATAGTCGAACAACCCAAACACTAAGCAAATGCCAATCATCATAATTATATTATTTGTATTATAGGAGGATAAAAATGGATTACACCGTATTTTCAATCGGTAGAGAAGGCAAAATTAAAACTTTTCAAGGCTTAAAGGCTGCTGCTTCCCATAATGCTCGCATGAATTATGACGCCAGCAATAAAATAATATCCAACGCTAATCCGGAAATCTGTAAATATAATATCGATCTTACACCCTTATTGAAAGGATAT
>CACYBS010000283.1 GCA_902772725.1 Erysipelothrix rhusiopathiae | reverse complement strand
ATATGCGCTTATATGCGGTATGGGAACAGGTAGCCCAGGATATTCAAATTCGCTTTGATGCCACAGGCGGAAGCGGTGGACCGTCAGCAATCAACGCAAAGAAAGGTGATAAGGTCACTATCCCAAGCGAAACACCAACAAAGGATGGATATAAATTCCTAGGCTGGGACAGTGACCCACAGGCAAAGACAGTGAAGTATACTCCGGGCCAGGAAATCACAGCCGATGATATGCGCTTATATGCGGTATGGGAACAGGTAGCCCAGGATATTCAAATTCGCTTTGATGCCACAGGCGGAAGCGGTGGACCGGAAGCTATCAACGCCAAGAAAGGTGACAAGGTAACGATTCCTGCAGAAACACCTACAAAAGATGGCTATAAATTCCTAGGCTGGGACAGTGACCCACAGGCAAAGACAGTGAAGTATACTCCGGGCCAGGAAATTACAGCGGATGATATGCGTTTATATGCTGTTTGGGAAAAACTTCCGCAAAAGTATAAACTGATGTTTGATGCCAACGGTGGAAGTGAAGCACCTAATACAGTGGAAAGTAACGAAAAAGGTGCTGTAAAGATTCCTGCCAATACGCCAAAGAGAGAGGGATATACATTTGTAGGATGGGGTAAAACTCCGGCTTCTTCAACAGCAGACTATAAACCTAATCAGGAAATCACAATCACATCAGATACTAAGCTGTATGCGATATGGACTGAAAATAGTAAGAAAATCGTTGCGAAGTTGACATTTAATGCCAATGGAGGAACAGGCGCACCAAAGGAAATCGCTGCTGCTTCGGATGGTTCAGTTACTATTCCGACAACCGGACCATACAGAAACGGCTATAAATTTTTAGGCTGGTCAAAGGACGCCAAGGCAAAAGAAGCATCGTATAAGCCGGGTGATAAGCTGAATATTTATGCCGATACTACATTGTATGCGATTTGGCAGAGCAACAATGGTGCAAACACCGGTGTCAACAACAACTCCACTTTATATCTGATTGGTGGCGGCATTGCACTTGCGGCAGCAATTGGTTTATTGTTGATGAAGAAAAAGAATAACGGTGAATAATTGTTAGAGGATGGCTGAAAGGTCATCCTTTTTGTTATGGATAGCTAATGTCTGCCATTCTATATTGATTTATTTTTAGGTATAATGAAAAAAGAAAAGGAGACTAAACTATATGAATATGAAATTCCCTTCTGATTTTTTGTGGGGTGGGGCTACTGCTGCCAATCAGTATGAAGGTGGACTTGAAGATGGAAAAGGATTAAGTTCTACCGATGTTATTACGAATGGTGCTCATGGCGTTCCACGCCGTGTAACATGGCGCAAAGCAGACGGTACTACCGGAGAAACACCGTTAATGATGGGTATGGGAGACCAGATTCCACGCGATGCCCAACTTAGTGTGTTAGATGGTTATTATTATCCAAGTCATCTTGCGACTGATTTTTATCATCATTACAAGGAAGATATCGCATTAATGGGTGAGATGGGCTTTAGAGCATATCGTTTCTCTTTCAGCTGGCCGCGTATTTTCCCAACAGGAGAAGAAGATACACCAAATGAAGCCGGTTTAAAGTTCTATGATGATGTACTTGATGAATGTATTAAAAACGGTATTGAACCGGTTGTTACATTACATCACTTTGAAGTTCCGGTTACTTTGATTAATAAGTATAACAGCTGGGCAGATCGTAAGATGATTGATTTCTTCATGAAATATGTTGAGACAGTATTTGAACGTTATAAAGGAAAAGTAAAATACTGGCTGACATTTAATGAAATCAACCATAATGAAGATATTCCTTTCATGGAAGCCGGCTTGCGTTACAGCGATCCGCAGATTATTGCGGACAGCGCCCTGCATCAATTTATTGCTTCTGCTTTAACGGTAAAATTAGCACATGAAAAATATCCGGATTATTTAATTGGTAATATGAACTCTTATCGTCCGGGATACGGCTTTACAGCCGATCCACAGGATCAGCTGAAGGCTTTGAAGTGGATGCAGACAAACTTATTCTATTCAGATGTACAGATGTTAGGTATTTACCCTGTTACAAAACTTGCTCAATACGAAAGAGATGGCGTAACTTTAAAGGCATCCAAAGAAGATCTTGAATTATTGAAGAAGTATCCTTGTGACTTTATGAGCTTCTCATGTTACGGAAGTTTAACATTTACTGTTCATGATGAGCTAGCTGAAAAGTCTACTATGATGGTTGGAAAATCCGTTAAGAACCCATATCTGGAATCCAATGCGTGGGGATGGGAGACAGACCCGCAGGTATTACGTATTGCCCTTAACCAAATCTATGACCGTTATCATAAACCGATGATGATCGTTGAAAATGGTATCGGATGGGCTGATGTATTGGAAGAAGACATGAGCATCCATGATGATTACCGTATTGACTATTTACGTAAGAATGTATTAGCTATGCGTGATGCAGTATGTATCGATGGTTTACCATTAATTGGATATACAATGTGGGGATGCATCGATGTTGTATCGGCAGGTACAGGAGAAATGCGTAAGCGTTATGGCTTTGTATATGTAAACCGCGATGATGAAGGAAACGGATCCATGGAACGTTATCGTAAAGACAGCTTCTATTGGTACAAAGACATGATTGCCAGCGATGGTGAAAATCTTTAGTCCTATAATTATGTAAGATATAGTATTCGATCAAGCCTGATAATCGGGCTTGATTTTTATTTTTACCTGTCAATATTTCGCAAGAGACAGTTTGGCTTTCACTTGATTAGATGTCAGAGTTATTCCAACGAGATAAATCAACGATTTCAAGGCATAAAAAAACATCTTTAGAGAAGGGGAATTAATACGAAATTCAGTTGTTGCAAATTTTGCAACAACTGCCATCGATGATGAAAATCTTTGTCCTACAATTATGTAAGAAATAGTTATTCAATCAAGCCTGTTTAATTGGGCTTGATTTTTCTTTTTGCTTCAATTTGCCGTATTTGAAAGTAGAAGGAGGAATACTATGGAAGATAATGAAATTGTTTTATTCGAAACAGAAGACAAAAAGATAACGATTCCTGTTAATATTTCTGAAGAAACTGTCTGGCTGAGTCGAAGGCAAATGGCACAATTATTCGATCGTGATGTCAAAACTATTGGGAAGCATATTAATAATGCATTAAAAGAAGAGCTTAATAGCGTTAAAAATGTGGTAGTCGCAAAATTTGCGACTACCACAAGACATGGGGCAATTGATAATAAAACACAAATTCAGATGGTTGAGTATTACAACCTTGATGTGATTATCTCCGTCGGATACAGGGTGAAATCTCAAAGAGGAATCGAATTTAGACGTTGGGCCAATCAAGTTCTGAGGCAGTAAATTTTGCAGGGATATGCCGTTAATGAAAAAAGGATAAAAGAATTAGGTACGGTTATCCGCCTTGTAAAACGTTCTGCCAACCATTTAGATGTTAGTCAAGTATTAGATGTTATCGAACGCTATAATACAGCACTTAATCTTCTTGATGATTATGATCACCAAAACATTAAACGCCCAGAAGGGACTGAAGGAGCATATGTTCTGAGCTATGAAGAGTGTAGAAAGATAATCGATAATATGATATTTTCCAATAGGTCTAACCTTTTCGGAAAAGAAAAGGATAATTCTTTTAAAGGAACGATAGGTAATATCTATCAGAGTTTTTCGGGCATTGAGATATATCCAAGCATTGAAGAAAAAGCAGCCAACCTTTTATATCTTGTCACAAAAAATCATAGTTTCGTCGATGGGAATAAACGCATTGCAGCTACGATGTTCTTATACTTCCTGGAAAGAAATAATATGCTCTTTGATGAAAAGGGAGACAAGTTGATAGATGACCACACTTTGGTGGCTCTTACGATTATGATCGCCGAGTCTAATCCTGATGAAAAAGAGATTATAATCACTATCATTATGAACTGCATCCAGTCGGCAAATCGCTTGGAATTATAGAATATGATTCTGTTTGGACATAAATGAGACATTAATGGTACATAAATATAAGAAAAGCCCTTTCTTAATGCGAGGGCTTTTTTAGGTGTCTGGCGCAGACGGTGGGATTCGAACCCACGTGCCCTTTCGGACAACTCGATTTCGAGTCGAGCTCGTTATGACCACTTCGATACGTCT
>CACYBS010000282.1 GCA_902772725.1 Erysipelothrix rhusiopathiae | reverse complement strand
TCTTCAAAGATATATCCACAATCAACAGCAGATATTTTATCTGGCCCTAAGTATCCTTTTTCAGAAGCAAATTCTTTGATCATCAAATACAAAGATCCAGATTCAATGATTTTCTTTAGAACTGTATCAAAATCAAATCTGGCAAGAATATCCTGAACATTTGGAGAAAAACCACCTATATAATTCCTGAAGTTTGATTCTATGTTATCCGGATCAGCCAGTAAAGCTTCAAAAGTGAATTTACTGATATTGTAAAACTGATATCCAGAAGCTTCTTCCATAAAACCATCAATTACTTCAAAGTCTTTAACCTCTTCATATTTTTTTAGCATCTTCTCATGATTAGGCAATAAACAATCATGGAATCTCTTTATTACCGTCATGGGTAAGATGGCTGTGCCATATTCATGTGGTTTGAAATAACCATAAAGTGCATTGGCAATATTCCAAATAACTGTTGCTTTTTCCTGAATATTAATCCCTGTCGATTTCATCAATTCATCATTTGAAGACATTTCCTTACCTCCGTCATTTATTTGCTAGTTAAGTCTTTACTAGATTCTACTCTCGTGACATGTTAAATATAGTAACTGCTTGTCTTTGGCAACCTCATTTAACATCTCTATACCATTTGAAACCTTCTCTGGGTCAAGGTTGATGAAAGGATCGTCCAATATTATTATCGGCTGCTCATCCTTATACATGGCATCAATTAACGCAAATCTATAGCAAATATTGACTATATCCTTATAGCCTTCACTAAGATTTCTTTCTGTTGTCTCGATGCCGTTTGCTTTTATAATCAATTCTTTATTAACATCCATTGTTATACTCAAATCGGAACCTTTAGCCAAAATATCAAAGTATTTTGACAATGAATTGTTTAACGGAGCTGTATATTTAGCGTTGAGATTATCTTTTGCTTTCTGCAGCAACTCAGAAGCTTTCTTTAATGAAGCCAATCTTGCTTCCATTTCTTTCTTTGTTTCCTTCAAGGTTAGTATTTGCCCCTCTTTGTCGCAAATGTCGTTATAGGAATCATTGAGCTCTTCTAATCGATTATTCAATTTATCTCTATTATTCTTGAGTTCATCCGCTTTGCTAGAAATCGTATTACGCTGATTATTAAGTTCCTTTATTGACTCCTCATCTACCTCCTTACAGAAATTAAGTATCTCTGCATAATTAGGATGATTTTCTTCAAATCTTTCCTTTTTATCTTTTGCTATTGTATATGGAGTCAAATTATTTTTATACACTTGGAAATGGTCCTGCATATCGTTCAATTGACCCTTAATATCCCCATCCACAGTAAAGGAAAAACTTCGAATATATTTGCTGAGGGCCTCCCTGATACTGTTATATTTCAACAAAGCCTCATTATATCTTTCTTTCTTATCGTGTAGATTATGTAAATTTTTAGCATCGTCTCTTATTTGTACAAATCTTGAATAGTAATTGTCCGTTTGAATACTTTCTTCAAGATAGTCTTCGAAGAAACCACGTACTTCATCATCCAATTTATTAAACTCGTTACTAACAACCGCTAATTCATCATTGTTTTTCTTTTCAGATAACTTTATGTACTGATTAAAACGTCTCTGCAGATCATGTAGATTAGCACTGTTACTAGTTGGAACACTGTCAATTCCATATTTTTCCAAATAACGATTAACACTTTCTTGAATTTCATGAATCCTGGTCTTGCTGGCAGTTTGCTTTTCCTCCAGATCTTTTTTCTTTTCTTTTAAACTAATATAATCATCATAATCACTGCTAATCTTATTTAAATAGAATGAAACATTTGATTCTTCATAAGGAAGGCTATACCTGGAAAGGGTTTCTTTTATACTTCCTTCGACGTTTAAAATCTCCTCATTCGTTTTCTCAGCATATCTGATATTTGCATCTTTTTGCTCTGCCAATCTGTTAAACGTTGCATATTCCTGCTTTAAATTAGCTAAGGTAAGTAAAATATCATTATTATATTCTTTTCCGTATGGGCTAAGGAATTTATTAATCGTCGAAATCTTATTATCTTTTTGTTTGCCAATTTCTGTTACTTCTTGTTTTAATGCATTAGTAACCTCAAGGATTTTCTTTGTGTTTTTGTTTTTTTCTAAGAAATAAGAAATCACCATTAATGCAACACCAACGCCAGCCATCACATAACCAATTATCGTAATGTTTGGATATTCATTTATTAACAATTCTCCATTAACTAACATGTTTGGAGCTATAAATGCTGCTAAAAGGCCCAAAATAACAAGAGCAATGCCAACGATAAACAATGGAGTAAGTATTTTCACATTACTCTTTGACATTTCTACTTCGCTTATGTTTCTAGATAATTCTTCTTCTTTGGCGGTATCATCTCTAATGGTGTTTGCTAATTCTGTATAGCGATTAAATTCTTCTTCGCTAATTGAAGAATCACCAAATAAGGAGGATAATCGTTCGAATTCATTTTGCTCATATGTTGACAGTTTATAAGTGCTTAGTTCTGATAACATATTTGCCCTGTCGACTGTCCATTGTTTCTTTAAATCATCAATTTCTGACTTATCTGGAATGTGATCATGAAACAAATCTTCCAAAGTCTTTATTCTCTCTTCTTCCGTGACTGTTAACTTCAAACTATTAATGTCTTGATTCAATGATGGTCTTTCTTCATCCCATTCCTTTATCAATCTTTCATTGGTGTCTGATGAAAAACCGGCTGAAAAGATTTTGCCCTCTTTATCAAACAAATCTTTTTCTTCTTCTGTCAAATCAATCTCGTTTATTCTTTTTTTATCGTTCAAACATTTTTGTATTTTGCCTTCAATAGAGTCGAAAGCAATTTCTTCAATGGTTTTTCCTGAATATCTTCTTTCCAAAGAGACTAATGTTATTTCATCATTTTCAGATAGTTTATTCTCACTCATTAAGGTTTTGTAAGATGTTAATCCATCTGCCTCATTAACGTTTTTATTTAGTTCCTCTTCTTCAGGAATGACATTGTTAAAGAATGTTTTTTCTGTGTTATGAATGTTACTAAAGTGTTTAAAATTATCCAACAGGCCACTATATTCGACCTTATCCTTAGCCATTCTCTGCCATTCACTTAACTCGTCAATTTTTCTGTTTAATTCGCCAACTTCTTCATTCTTAGCACTAATATCTTCATTGAGACTGGCCAGTTCTCCATTAAGGTTTTCTATGGTTTGCTCAAGCGTTCCTTTTTGAACAACCTCAAACTGTAAATTGCTCAGATCATTTTTAACCTGATCCAATTTACCTTTGTTACCCTTTTTTACAAGTTCACTGATGCTATCATCTAAACGTTTCTTAGCAGATTCGTAATTATTAATGTCATCCGTATTATCAACAAGGTTCCCGATTTTAGCATCTATATCGTTCTTATCTCCATATTCATAATCATTCTGGGAAATAAACATTGTTCTTTCAAAAGAACCGGCATCAACAGAAAATATTTCTTTCCCGATACCGTCTTGTGAGTAATCGTTAGAAGGCAATAAAGTATTTGAGTCGCGCAAAACAAACTCATCGTCAGCTGCTTTCTCTTTAAAAACACGGCTCATTTCATACTGTTTGCCATTGACTTCAAACCATATAGTTCCACCATAAGTCCCACCTTGCCATGGCTTATATTTCAATCTTTCTCTGCTTTCTTTTCTTGAGGTTTCTTTATCAAAACCAAAGAACATGACTTTAATAAAAGCTCCTAAAGTTGTCTTTCCAAAACTGTTTTCTCTATACAAAGTATTGATGCCATCTGAAAAAGTGTAATCAAAATTACTGAGTTTTCCAAAGTTTTCAATGTGTAACTTAATAAGTTTCATACATTAGATCTCCTTTCCAGCTAATGCATCAATGCCGTATTTTATTATTGTTGCCTTTTCCTCTTCAGATAAAGTGGAATCAGCATAGACTGTTCTCACAAATTCTCCTTTTAGAGATTCATCAAGTTCATATTGTGAATAGTCAATTCCTATACTTGTTTTGTTCTTTACTTTCGCATAAAAGACCATATCCTTGATCTGATGCTCAATTATCGTTTCATCTATCTCTAAATCAACTGACACTTCACCCGTCAGAATAAACTCAACTATATCCACTGCTCTGCAACCAAGCTCTTTGATCTTTTCTTTTAATAACTCAGCTATTTCAAAAGATGTAGTTGCCTCACTTACATCAACTTCTTCATGATATACTTCACGTTTTGCAAATGAAACGAAGGTTCTTTTTGCTCTTAATGTTTCTTTATTTATATCTAAAAGAACAAACCCATGTTTCCCTGGCTCATCCATTCCTCTGCCTTCCAAACAACCTGGATAACAGTACACTCCCCTATTATCCAACTGTTTCTCTGAATAAGAATGAATATGCCCTAATGCCAGGTAATCTATGTTTCTGTTTTGAAGAGCTTTTAAATTTATGATCTCTGCATCTGCTTTTGAATCATATTTGGATTGCTGGCCATGCATTGTTACGATGTTATATTTATCAAAAGCCAAATTTAAGGTATTATATGCAACATCCTTGTTATACTTGTTCAGCTCAATCCCTGAAAGTGTGATCTTTCCATCTTTGTCTACTTCATAAGTTTTCCATTCGTCGCCAAAAGTATGAAGATTATCCGGCAATTCTTCTACTTCAGCACTGTTGTCGTGGTTGCCTCTCAAATAATACACTTCAATGTTTTTATGAGAGCCAATTGCCTTCATGACATTTGTCTTTATTTTCTTTATCCCTGTATCTTTATCAAAAAGGTCTCCAGCTATTATGATTGCTTCTACATCGTTTTTGTCAGCATAATCGATCATATTTGTAAATGTAGTAAACAATTCAGCTTGTCTTTGCTTAGCTGTTTCACCATCAAAATGTGTGGTTAATGATGATCCTAAATGTACATCTGCGCAATGAATTATTTTCATAGTGATCTCCTGTTATTCAGTAAACACTAAGTGTTTATTCTCTTACTATCTCAACGATATCATCAAACTTGCAGTCGAAGTATTTGCATAACTTTACCAGAATATTCACTCTGATATCCTCGTTTCGTCCCATTTTGGCAATTGCGTTGGTACTGATATGGACCTTAGAATACAAGTCTGTTCTTTTCATATTATGTTCTTCAAGCTTCTTCCACAGTTTCTCGTAACTTACTTCCGACATAGATGATCTCCTCTTATTGTTATTAGTCTATTTTATGAGAATATTATATCAGAAATACG
>CACYBS010000281.1 GCA_902772725.1 Erysipelothrix rhusiopathiae | reverse complement strand
GCAAAGACAATATACGGAATTCTTTTTCTGTAATGACCTTCTTCAATGACCTCTTTAAAGGCTTGAGACACTACTTCAGGAGGATTTTCAAAGGCTCCGCATCCAAATGCGCCCACAATAAATACTTCTACATTATTATCTACGGCTGCTTCAAATACATTTTTGATTCTTGTTTTAAATAATGCCTTAATTTGATTATCATCCCATTTTAATGTCGTTCTCGGTTTAAACGGAGCAGCACTTGTCACTACATCCACATGAATCCATTGATCTTTCGGTAATAGTTCCGGTACCTCTTGGTCATCCCTAAATACACATACATCTTTGGTATAGATTAGACGATCTGAATAAACATCTTTCATTGTGTTATCATGATACAGGTAGTATTCATCCTTTACATTTTCAGAAACAATGCAGGCATATAAATTACTGCTTCGACATAATGCCTCTTCTTGTGCCATGGAGCCTCGAATGACACCACCGCCTGGATGGTGTGCATTCGCAAAATTAAATACTGCCGTTTTTCCTTTGGATACATATAGTCTTGCCGCATCAAAGGAACTTTCTTCTATGACTGAAAGAATTCCTTCTTTTCTTTCTGTCTTGTTTTCGGAAATAAAGTTTTCTTTATATACCTTATTGGACAAAACAGAACGGTTGGTCTGCCATGCTAATACGGTATTCGACTTCACAAAAGTATCTCTAAAGCACGAAATCAAATCATTCTTTTCTTTGTCATAATCTTTTCTAAATGATTTCTTATTACGATATGCCTCCAGTAACATCAACATATGCCCACCGGCAATACTATCATTAATTAAAGAACCGTTATTAAAATGATCTCTTCTAAAATGCCATGCGATACATGCAAGTATCTGTTTATCATCCAATTCTTTTAATTTTTCAATAGTCGGTTCATCCACCCAATTTTCGATATCAGTACCTTTCATAAAACCTATATAATTATGGATTACCATATTGGTCTCATACGCTTCCGGTAAAAACTCACTGTTTAGATATTCTACAACCGGAAATTCATAATGAGAGTATGGAGAATACTCCATGCATGCATATTTCAAATTTTCATCTCTGTCAATCATATAAAGAATCGGGATATATTTATCACAGAAAAGCATTCTTTTATCATTATTTTTTGAGCTGCGTTCAATATCATAAATATCCTGTTTCATTTCAAAGAAACCAACAGGTGTTATTAAAGCATTATCATTTTCTCTTAAGCACTTTTCCCAATCATTTAATGAACAAATATTATAGAATCCATATCTTTGCCATTCTGTTTTTAACGTATCACTGTAAGCATGAATAGCATCATAATATCTTGGATCATTCTTTAATTCACCGGCAGTTAAATTCCATTCCGGAATAGGGTCTAGATCACAGGCATCCGTATAAGGGAAAACACCTTCCCGGGATAGTTCATCTCTTACTTCCATTAAGATTCTTCCCAGATAATTCTTTCCTTTCCATCTGGAAGGAACAGAACAATGACGATCTGTAAGATCTAATCCAATTCCCCATTTACTATCGAATTTAGAACACTCCGCTAAAAGAGCATCCCCGGTATCTAACAGTATTTGACAAATATTCTGGTTTTGAGAGAACTTTGCCTTAACACCTCTTTTTACGATGTGATAACAGGTTTTCTCCCAAATCTCCTTATCAAATTCAGGAAATCTCTGTCCGGCAATCTTCTTGCAGGTATACGGATCTGTAGTAGACATAATTTGTTCACCAAGATCTTCTCTTCCAAACATCATGACCTTGTGATACATCATAAACTGTTCTACATGACAATAGCTTTTACCTGCATATGTAAATTTGGACGCATACCAGTTGCTGAAGCATCCGTAATCATTATTTGGACGATAAAAACCAATCACATAAGGATTTCCATCCACTTTCATAGAATCAATACATTTATCATAAACTGCTTTAATATTGTGGTTGGAAAGAACCCAGATAACTTCATCAAAGGCATTTGGATTTTTGTTGATAAAATCAACAACACTTCTTACCGCAATATCAGCTGCTTCATGTAACGGATAGCTAAATACACCGGTTGAAATCGAAGGGAAGGCAACGCTTCGAATACCATGATTCACAGCCACCTGAAGTGAATTCTTATAGCAGTTCTCTAATAACTGTGCCTCATTTTGTTTACCGCCGCTCCATATAGGACCTACGGTATGAATGATAAATTTACATGGCAGTTGATGCGCTCCGGTAAGCTTTG
>CACYBS010000280.1 GCA_902772725.1 Erysipelothrix rhusiopathiae | reverse complement strand
TTCTTCATTCAGCCTTTTTAAGGCATTTTCAAATATCTCTTTTCGATTCACCTGTGGATCATCCAACAATGATTTCACTTCCAAAATCGTCATGCCGGCATTTCGATATTTCAATATCGCATCTAACCGCCTTCTTTGATTTTCATCATACATTTTGTGCTTTTGGATCCCCTGCCTTAGCGATGGCTCTAATAAACCAATCTTGTCGTAATAGAATAATGTTTTTCGGGTAACACCGGTCAAATAACAGATATCGCTGACCGAATATAGTTTATCTTCCATGTCTTTTACACTCCTTCTCATTAAGGAAGCTGTAAAAAATGCGCATTCTTTCTGATTACAGAATAAACGACCCGGGAAACAGAATATATACCCAAAAAATCGGCAAAAAAAATAGCGGAAATCCGCTATTTCTCCAATTCTTTCTTTCTTGTTTCTACCGCATTGATAAAATCTTCTTTAGAATGCCGGTGAATATGATTCCTTGCGTCTTCTTCATTTTCATAAATTTCATCATAATCGATGATATTCACATATCCGCATTTGCGGCATTGCCATAATGGCAGATGGTCGTCAAAGCCATCCTGCTTATTTAAATAATCCTGACAATTGTCGCAAAACCAATCGATTCCCGGAAACCTGTTATCCATATCGTCGCCTACATAGAAGCTGCCGTAGTCATCCGGATTGGCAAGAAAATGGAGCTGGTCCATAAGATCCCCGGATGCCGTACTCGGTCTATGGGCCGGTGAAAAAGAGCTGTCAAAGGTACGGCATATTCTGCCGCACGCATTTCTCAGTAAACTTCCCAACAACAGCCATAAAAAACCGTTTCTTACCCCATCGACATCATATTGCGTCAGCTGATAAAACGCATTGTATAAAATTTGATCAAATACTTCATCATCAAAAGGAAACAATTCACTGTCTCTTTCATATTCGCTTTTATTGTAGTGAGTTTCGGCAGTATCGACCACAAAGTTCCATAACAGGGTATGAAATTGATTCATCTTTTCTTCATCCAATTTTTTTACGATCGCATCTACATGCTCATATAAATCAATGATTGGCTGTAGTTCTAATGCCAGCTTACGGGATATATTTTTTTGAATTAATTCCGCACTTCTTCTTTCTTTTTCCAGGTTGCTGGAAGTTGTTCCGACAAGTTTACCGGTTATATGGGTGACCCTGTTATTCCCTCCGCTGTATAAATAACCATGATATCTTGTCGCATAGATGATGCGCTCCATATCTACAAATTCAGGCAGTTCCTTTTTGGTATTATCACTTTCTCTTACTCGGATAATTAAAGTTCCAAACCAATCATTCAATAAATCCAGCTGTTTGGGAACAGAGATACCTGCCACCTTATAATATAAATCCGTTACATATCCAAGTCTTAATTCGTTGTGTTCCATTTGTATCACCAATCTAATTGTCCACCATCTACAAAATACGGTCAATAAAAAAAGCGCCTCAGCGCTTTAATGCTTCTAATTTCTCTTTCTTGCAGAAAGAGGTAAACGGACAGGTATCACATTTAGGATTTCTGGCAGTACATAAATATCTGCCAAAAAAGATCATATCATGATGTCCCTGATTCCATCGGTTTCGGTCAATCTTACGTTTTAATTTCTCTTCTACCTTTTCCACCGAATCATTCGGTTTTGCCAAACCAAGTCGCTTAGATACTCTTTCTACATGCGTATCTACCGCAAAGCTTGGAATATCAAAGGCAACACTTCGTACCACATTGGCGGTCTTTCTTCCGACTCCCGGCAAAGACTGCAGCTCTTTATAAGTAGAAGGAACTTCACCGTTAAAGCGTTCCTGCAGTTCTTTAGAAAGTGTGGAAAGCGAGCGCGCTTTATTGCGGTAAAGACCAATTTGGCGGATATATGGTTCAATATCTGAAGCGGAAGCTTTCGACATTGCTTCACAATCCGGATATTTTTCAAATAAAGCCGGTGTTACCTTATTGACAGAGGCATCGGTTGTCTGGGCAGACAATACAACCGCAACCAATAATTGGAAAGGTGTTTGATGGTTTAATTCACAATGAGCTTCCGGAAATATCTTTTCAATCTCATCTAAAATTTCATTTCCGTTCATCGCTTACCATTCTCCACATCTTCGATGGATAATCCTTTCTGCATCCAGGATGCCAGAATGGATTCCATATAATTCAAATTACGACGGTCATATACAACAGCCTCATTTAATGCACAGATGACTCTTCTTTCATCATAAACAGAAGCCAATTCCATAATTCTCTGCATTTCAAGAGAAGATAAAGGACGTCCGAATTCATCTTCGATACTTTCAATCAAAGATTTTTGAAGGACCATACCTTCGGACTTTTCATGGAAGATACCCGAAATATCGAAGATGACATTTCCATCCTTAAAATCAATGGTGAGATAGCCTTTATCAGAGAGCTTCATCAAGACATCTTCAATTTCCTGATCGGATAGTTTTAATTTTTCCGCAAGCTTCTCATCGCTAATCGCAATGTGCTGTTCATTAAAATAATCGATCAGCAGGACAACCATGGTTTCCTGGGGATCCATATGAATGGATTCCAGATTTTCTAAGATCCAGTTTCTTCGATTAATATATGGTGCATTAAAGTCCATATTTACACCGCCCTCTCATATACACGAATTAAGGTATCATAGTCCAGTAAGAGCATCTTACCCGATCCTCTTATTTCATATACAGGACTGTTATATCCATATCCCAGTGTAATCGTATCGCATTCAATTTTATATTGATCCAGGGCGACCTGTTTGGCTTTTTCATAGTCCAGAGAATCAATGGATCGGGTAGTAATTAAATCCGATTTCTCATTGAACCAATACAAAGTATCCTCTGTATATCCCTGATAAGTGACATAGTTGAATTCATGGCGTGTGAGTCCTTTAACACGTGCATTCTCATCCATAATTCCCGCAATGATCCGCTCTTCTCTTTTTTCATAGACACGGCTTGGTCCGCTCACAAAAAGAGACCAATATACCGATACAATCAAAATCATCGCTAAGATAAGGATTGCGGTAACCCCAGGTCCATATTTTCGATTTCTTCTATTTCTACTTCTACGTCTACCTCTTGCCATAAATTCTCCTTCGTCCTTATAGTATAACAAATTTCACCAATAATAAAAGAGTCCGAAACGGACTCTAACTTATTAATAGTTTTCAGCGTTTACTTCAAAGAAGCTTTGTGGATGTGCACATACCGGGCACATCTTCGGTGCTTTTTTAGAAACAACGATATATCCGCAGTTGCGGCATTCCCAAACTTTTTCGTCTTCTTTTGCGAATACTGCTTCTTCTTCTACGTTCTTAAGAAGTGCAAGGTAGCGCTCTTCATGATGTTTTTCGATTGCGCCTACAGCACGGAATTTTCTAGCTAAATCCTTGAAGCCTTCTTCTTCAGCTGTCTTTGCGAAATCTTCGTACATATCTGTCCATTCGTAATTTTCGCCGGCAGCAGCTGCTTTTAAGTTTTCAGCTGTAGTTCCGATACCTTCTAATTCTTTGAACCACATCTTCGCATGTTCTTTTTCATTATCAGCTGTCTTTAAGAACAATGCTGCGATCTGTTCATAGCCTTCCTTTTTAGCTTTTGATGCAAAATAAGTATATTTGTTTCTTGCCTGAGATTCGCCGGCAAATGCCGCTTCCAGGTTCTTTTCGGTCTGTGTACCAGCGTATTTTGACATATCCTGTCCTCCACAAATATAAATATTCCCTCCGCCTGTAAAGGCGGAGGGCGTTCGTATTTATTCTTCTACCGGCTGAAAATCATCCTTGCCGACTCC
>CACYBS010000279.1 GCA_902772725.1 Erysipelothrix rhusiopathiae | reverse complement strand
TTCTCCCTTTAATTTTCAAACAATTTAATGCCTGTTTTACAGCTTCTAAACTACTTTCTGCCTCGGTAGTAATGCCGCTGTTTGATCCCGGGCAGTATCCAAAATTAAAGATAACCGCATCCAGTAAAGTGTTTATTTTATCTTTGATAAATATATGTGAAAGACAATACGCTTCCAGTCTCTTATCATTAATTTCATGAAACGTTTTCTCAAAAATATCCTGTTGAATCTCAAAGGCAATTACTTTTCTAACGCCCTGATTTAAAAAGAAGCGGGTATCTTTCCCATTGCCCATGGTCGCATCCAGGCAGACAGCCTGTTTATGCAGTGCAGGCTTTAAAAAATCATGACTGATTTCTACGACCGACTTCATGATCGCAGCTCTTTCTTATACAACATATAGTCTTCTTCTGTATCGCATACAAAGACAATATTGATATCCTTGGCATCCGGATAAGCCTGCATTAAGGAACGAATCGTAGATACGGCAATTTTACATGCTTCATCATTTGGATATCCATAAGCTCCTGTTGAAATACATGGGAAGGCCAGCGTAATCGAATTTAGTCGATTTTCAATCATATAGGAATAAGCCAGTACCACAGAATTCCAATATGCAGAAGCTAACAGCTTTGACTCATTATGCTTGCCATCTTTATACATAGGGCCTACCGCATGAATGATCTTTTTACAGCGAAGATTGTAAGGATCTGTCATCTTTGCCTTACCAACCTCACACCCTCTTAACCGAATACACTCTTGCTCTAATTCGGGCCCTGCTCCGGCAAAAATCGCAGCACATACTCCGGTGCCGGGAGTTAATGACGTATTTGCGGCATTGACGATAATATCAAAATCTAAGCGGGCAATATCACCTTTTAATGTCGTAATCATGATTTTCTCCCTTTCCACGGACGCATCTTTTTCGTAAATTTCAACAAGTCTTCTACATTGTTCTTTTCCGGATGATAGAACGCATATTCCAGGCAAAGATCTAAGGCTTCGCCGATTTCGTTTCCTTCTAAACGAAACTCTTCCTTGAGAATCCTTCCGTCAACCGCAAGATCCTTTAACTCCATTGGACGGGTTTTTCTGCATTCTTCATAGAACGCATAAAATTTTTCCCAGCCGTCAATCGTTTGGGCTCCATATGCAGAATGAGCTAAAATATCACATCTCTGCACTTCAAACAGGCGATAGATTTGATCCGGCTTCCAGCCATCACGTACTGTCAATTTATAGACTCTGGATGGCTTAAATACCGGCCGTACATCATGGAAAAGAATGAGTTTAGGGATTTCCTTCTGCTGGGCAGAAGTGAGTTTTAAATCCCTGACAATATTTCTTACCATTCTTTCTCCCATTTCCGGGTGGCCGTAAAAATGATCAATTCCATCTTTTGTAGACTTGCAGTAGGGCTTTGCGATATCATGCAGCAGCAGCGTGATCGCAAGTGTTTCATCAAATGGATCTAAAAGCTTTACTGCGCGTAAAGAATGATGTAACACATTGGTATCATGCCACTTGGTATGCTGCTCACACTGTAGACAGTCCTCCAGTTGAGGAATCCAAGGCTTCCATAAATCGGTCATCTTTTCAATTTGATATGGATCATATCGAAGAATTTCAATCAATTCCTTATAGAGCCGCTCCACAGCTATGCGAGATATAAAATGAGCATTCTCATCAATCGCCTTTTGCGTATTATCTTCAATCGAAAAATGAAGTTTGGCCGCAAAACGATGAGCACGAATCATGCGGAGCGCATCTTCTTCAAACCGTTTTGAAGGATCTCCAACTGCACGGATAATTCCGTTTTTTAAATCTTCCTGTCCATGAAATGGGTCTACGATTCCGGTACCTGGATGATAGGCCATCGCATTGATTGTAAAGTCTCTTCTGGCAAGATCTTCCTTCACATCCGCTACAAACGTTACCGAATCAGGATGTCTATGGTCAACATAGCTTCCTTCCGTTCTAAAGGTTGTGATTTCAATCGGCTCTTCATCAATTACGGTAATCGTTCCGTGTTTGATTCCGGTAGGAATCGCATGTTCAAAAATCTCCATTACCGTTTCCGGTCTGGCATTGGTACAGATATCAAAATCAGATGGTTCTTTTCCCAGAAGAAAATCACGGACACAGCCGCCTACAATATAAGCTTGATATCCGTTTTCATTGAGTTTATTTAGTGTACGTAATATATTATTCGGAATCTGCATAGTCATATT
>CACYBS010000278.1 GCA_902772725.1 Erysipelothrix rhusiopathiae | reverse complement strand
TATCAAATGGCCGCCAGATATACTTACTATGAAAGGCGGTCTAGAAAGAAATTATCAATTAGAACACCTATATTGATAATACGAGAATATAATGCACCTAATAAGTATAGTTATACCTGTGTATAATGTTGAACCATATTTAGATGAATGTCTAGAGTCGGTTGTAAATCAAACTTATGAAAATATTCAAATAATTCTTGTTGATGATGGCTCAACAGATGGTAGTGGACAAAAATGTGATTTATGGGAAAAGAGAGATAATAGAATACAAGTAATTCATAAAGAAAACGGGGGGATGTCAGATGCAAGAAATGCGGGTTTTATGCATGTAAAAGGTGATTTTGTAGCTTATATTGATAGTGATGATATTGTGGAAGTAACATTTATTGAATATCTTTACAAAGCCATAATCCAAACAAATTCGGATCTTTCTCAATGCTCGTATAATCGTTTTTTTGTAACTCCTCTTAAAACTAATCATTACGAGAATATGTCAGAGCTTATACTTCAGACTCCAGAAGAAGCCCTTCAAATTATGACTACTCGAAATCAAGATCTTCTTAATTGTACTGTTTGGAATAAACTATTTCGAAGGGATCTTGTAGCTGGTGAACTTTTTCCTATTGGATATACAGCTGAAGATTTATATTTTATGGCTCGTGTTTTTTCTAAATGTAAGAAACTAGTATTAATCAAAAACGAACTATATCATTGGCGAGACAGGCCGGGAAGTGAATCGAATGATTTTCCAACTCATACATTGTATGTGATAGAAGTAACTTATGAAGTTTCTGAGTTTTTTAAGAACTCTTATCCCCAAATGTCTAAAAACTGTAAGTTGATGATTTGTTCTCGCTGTATGTGGCTTTGGACTGAATTAAAACATCATAAACATATTGATTGGGAAAAGGAAGCACTAGATTGGTGTATTTCTTTACGTAAAAAAACAAAATTCACCTTAAAAGAATGGTTAGAAAGTTCTATCAAGGATAAGTTAAAAATCACATTATCCTCACCGAAATTAATTGGATTTGGAGCAGAATTAAACTTTCTCATTCGTAATATAAAAAACGAAAAAAAAGTGCAATAAATGAAGATTAATACGTAAACAACTTCATTTTTCCTTTTATGACATATATCATTCTAAAAACACTTTGCAAAAGGAATCGTACAAATCTAGATTTTGGAATAAATCCTTGTCTCTAATATTTTATGAGATACGGAGAAATCAAGTTTAAAAAATAACATGTGGTTTGATTGAATATTTCAGAAAATAAGAACCGTCTGTTTCGTTCAGTGAATTTATTCAGTTTTCGTTGCAGGAAGCCGTTGTAACTGTGAATGAGACCGATTTTAAAGGGATAATTAGGGTAGGTAAAATACCTATGTATCCTGCTTTTTTACATATAATTATTTCTTTGCTCATTGAATTACCTTTAAGTTCAATGGTATAAGAAGAATTTTCGTTTCTATCTGATATCGAATTACGACCAACCTTGCCCCAACCCTCTTATGTCCCCTCTTATGTCATTTTTCGGGTATCCATTGTGAGTATAATATAGGTGACATGTGATTCGTACGCTCCTTTATCAATTTGAGCATATCATTTGTTTCTAAAATATCTGCCGGAATCAGAAGGAATGGATCCAATATTAGTAGTAGACTATATTTCTGAAACTGTTTTCATATACTAATTAGCCTCTTCTGAGTTCTTATGTGTGTCGGGGATGAGACATATCTCTAGTTGGTAAAAATCTTAATAGAGTTCATGACCGCCAAGAGGAGTGATCTTTGAATGGATAATTGTGATGTCCGGACGAAACAGAGGACTGGTAACACTTACGAGCTTACGCACCGAAAACCGATAAGGCAAACTAACAATCTGAGGGGCACAAAACTCAGTTGAGATTGGTCAAATAAATAAGACTACAAAACAACAGAGAATCCAGATAATTACTAGATATTACAGATAAAAGGGTCAGAAGGATGACACAAGAAGGACACTCAACTCAATCGCTACTTCCGAGATTTTGAAATGCAAAAGATTTACTTTCTCTGGCAAACCACTATCAGTTGGTATAATTTATTAAATTTTGAAACGGCGGATATTGAACGGTATACATGGTGATGTGAGAGCTTGAAGATAAATGCAGATTGTTCTATTGCTTTTCTCCTACTCGATTACTTTGGGCTTAGGCCAATTTTGATTAGAATCCAACGGTTCTTCTAACCTAACCAATTTGGTCACGGCTTTTTTAAACGATGCTTCATCTTTATCGCTATTATATTTATCATAGGATAGGAACAAATACATCGTAATTTTTGCTTATATGTTAATTGTCTCCATTCTGACTTTGTCAAATGAATTTTCTTTCGATAGGAATTTGTGGTTCTTAATAATTGGAACCAATTGTCTGAAGGGGGACTGAGAACCATCTTATTTACAGTTCCTAAAACATAAGAATAAAAATAGAGTTTAAGATCTTTTGAATAATTAGGATGCTGTTGTTCTATTACCTGCAGACAGCGATACAACATTTCATGTGCATCAGCGCGCTGTTTAAAATAGGCACTGGAGACATTATCAAGTCGACTACGATAATGATACAAGATACTATTGACATAGGCTGCTTTTTTCGCCTTACAAAAAACTTGACAAGAAAAATATAAATCTTGTGCCAGGAATCCCTCTGCAAATAAAATGTTTTCCACTAATTCACGCTTATAAAGCTTATTCCAAACATTATGGAAATGAGGATGTGTCCCATTACAGAATCGATAAAGAATCTCATCCTGACTTAATATTGTTATAGTTGAGATATTGTTGTTATCAACAATATCCGGTTCCTCAGTAAAATCACTAAAACGGCATATTGAAAAATCGGCATTTGTTTCTATTAATGCTTTATATAAGTATTCTATGTATACAGGTTCTATAACATCATCACTGTCTACATGAGAAATATATTTTCCTGAGCATATCGCCATACCCTTATTCCTAGCATCTGAAATCCCACCGTTTTCTTTATGGATGACAGAAATGCGGGAATCCTTGCTTGCCCAGTAATCACACATCGCAGGGCAGTTGTCTGGTGATCCATCATCTACTAAAACTATTTCAATATTGCGATACGTTTGATTAACGATGGATTCAATGCATGGATTCAAATACTTTTCCACTTTATAAACTGGTACAATAATTGAAATTAGAGGCTGGTTGTCTATTATGGTTTGTTCTATGTTCATAATTAACAAGTTCTCCTTTTATGGAATTTTATACTTATATTGAATTATAAGTCAATTACCATTTTATCTGATGCCTCTTCATTCAGCTCTTTTATGGTAGTTTCCACAATAGTATTAATGTGTATGCATAAAAGTTGAAAACACTTAGCCGATGGTTTGTACCATTATATGCTTTATTAAACGTTCTAAGGATGCGGAGTTTTTGGGCTAGCCACAGCTGATATAAGGAAGAGTGACTAAATCACTGGGAAAAGAAGAAATTGCATTAAAATCGTATGATGAATTTAGATCAATGAAAATAGAAATTCTTTACGGAGGGAGTTTCGAGGAGATAACAATTGAGTAATTCATCGATATCAAAAAAAACTATTAGGTATAATAGTGAAAAATCAAAGAATCTTTGGAATATATGAAACCAATGGACAACAAGTAAAGTCTGGGGCGAGCATGAAAGTTAACTCGTTCGAAAATTTGGCCATCCTATCTCCTAAACGGTATTCAAAAATCTATTTTAACTATACAATATTAATGCCGAAAAGAAATTATATCGATGATTTGGAATCTAGTACCATTAATCAGTAGTAGCTGTTCCGTTCTACGTAATTTGCATAAATATGATAATTCGTAATAAAATATAAATTATATGATTTGAAAAACGGCTGGATTTAATAGCCATGTGGAGGAATAAAAATGAATGTTGCAGTAATTATTGCTGGTGGTTCAGGATCAAGAATGGGACAAGATATCCCAAAACAATTTATTAGTGTATACGATAAGCCTGTTTTGCTATATACTCTGGAAGGGTTTCAAAAGCACCCAAAAATTGATGCTATTCTCGTTGTATGTATTGATGGTTGGCATGATATAGTAAAAGCTTATGCTAAACAGTTTAATATAGATAAACTGAAATGGATAGTATCAGGAGGAAACTCGGGACAAGAGTCTATCCGTAATGGCATTTATGCATTAGAAGGAATTTGTTCGGATGATGATATTGTGGTTATACACGACGGAATTAGGCCATTAGTCGATGAAACTGTTCTGACGGATGTATTAGTAAAATGTCAGAAGTATGGTAATGCGGTAACCTCACTGCCTTATAACGAGCAGATTTTTGTCATCGATGATGAAATCAGTACAGTAGAATATATACCTCGGGAGAAACTTCGTCGTGTATCAACGCCACAGGCATATAAGTATGAAAAGTTGTTGTGGGCGTATAAGAAAGCATTTGCTGAAGGAATTGGTATTTATGGATCTTCATATACTAACACAATGATGGTTGAACTTGGTGAACGCCTTTATTTTGCTGCAGGTTCTGAAAAGAATATTAAGCTTACCACAAAAGACGATTTAGAAATGTTTAAGGCTTATTTGAAGTCAGATAAAGCCAATTGGTTGAAATAGAGAGGTGTAAAATGTCTCTGTATTCAAATAAACTCTATCTTAGCGATATTGATAAGATCTCAGGTGTTAATTTGCCGTGGGAGAAGATACAAAATAAATCAGTTCTTATTTCTGGGGCGACTGGTTTATTAGGCAGTTTTCTGGTGGATGTGTTAATGCATAAGAACACGATGGGATTAAACTGCAAGGTTTATACACTTACACGCAATCAGAAGAAAGCTCAAGAGCGATTCTCTAAATGGTGTGAAAACGATCATTTAGTATTTTTACCTTATGATGTAAATAAACCATTTATTAGGGATTATATCGATACTGTAGATTATGTTCTTCATCTTGCTTCCAATACACATCCCTTGCAATATGGAACAGATCCAATCGGAACCATTACGACAAACATCATCGGACTACAGAATATGTTAGATTTCGCAGTGGAACATAATGCAGCACGATTTGCTTTTGCCTCATCAAATGAAATTTACGGAGAAAACCGTGGAGATGTTGAATTGTTCGATGAAAGATATTGTGGATATATTGATTCAAATACACTTCGGGCAGGATATCCGGAGAGTAAGCGTTGTGGTGAGGCATTATGTCAAGCTTACAAATTACAAAAGGGTTTGGATATAGTCATTCCACGATTTACTCGTTCCTACGGTCCTACAATGTTACTCACAGACACTAAGGCTATAAGTCAATTCATCCGAAAAGGGATTTTAGGCGAAGACATTGTCATAAAATCAACAGGAACACAAAATTATTCTTATACATATATGGCTGATGCAATTTACGGACTTCTTACTGTAATTCTTTGTGGAGAAAGCGGAGAGGCATACAATATAGCGGATGAAGAATCAAATATTACACTTAAAGACCTTGCTGCAATTATTGCAGGCCATGTGGGTAAGAAGGTTGTTTTTGAAATTCCTGATGCAGTGGAGGCTTCCGGTTATAGTAAAGCTACAAAGGCTTTGTTAGATGGGACAAAGCTAAAAAAACTTGGGTGGAAACCATTTTATACTATTCACAATGGTATCCCTAGAACTATTGATATTTTAAGACAGTTATAAAACCCCAAGGACTAAAAAGTGGAAAGAATTATTAGTATACCAGTGTTAATAGTTGCTTGCTGAGTCTTTTTGTGTTAAGCATTGTTTCTTTTTCACGAATTCTACGTCTTAAAGAACTTATTTTAGGCGATTTTCATAAGATAAAAAACGTAATTTTAAGTGATACTTATTTACTACAAGAGATTAGACGAATCGATATAAAATGTTATTGTGTTGATTCCATTTTGGCGTTTTATTCTATTGGTTGGGAAATGTAAACAAGGATATTTTGTAATATTGCTTGGCTTTTATTCTCAATTGGCACTGAATTGGTAAACCCTGATTTTTGTGCACTAAAAGATGAACTAAGCAATGTTGTCCATATGAATTTGGCTTATGCAGTTTGTTTGGATCCTTATAAATTTAATTATTTTTCTAAATATGTGTATGAGTATTTATCAAAAGAACTAAAAATTATATAGAACCGAATGGCTATTGATAGCGAAAACATCCTTCATCCTTTTACCACATTTTTTGCTTTATAGAATACCTTCCTAAAAGGAATCGTATGCATCCAGATCTTGGAATAAAATTTCCAGGATCTGTTTTTTTCAGTTAAATGTTTACCATCACGAATAACTTCGGTTATTGTCGCAAATATCTGATCTTCCCGAACATTTTTTTCAATCTCAGATTGAGAGTCACCGACAACATCATATGTGTGATTTGAATGAACTTTACAGATCCTGTGCATGATAAATGCCCCGTTATCCCGGATATAGAATACAATATCACCTTTTTTTAGAGAAGAATTTGGTTTATGAAAAATAACGGTGTCTCTTTTGTCGTACAAAAAAGGATGCATGCTCCAGCCTGCAACTTGTATAGAGACCGTTTCTCCCTGTTCTACCAGTTCTTTCAGTACACTCATATATTCACGTGTATCGATTGTTTCTTGTTCCATGTTTCTATAATACAATAAAATCTCAAAAACAGAACTATGTAAATTTTAAAAGCCATGAAATTCAGTCTATCATTTTTTATATATCCATAAAAAAAGATATCCCTATATACTACAGAGATATCCTGATTCGCTATTTGTTTGTTAAGTTTCTTTTTACTGCATTATTCAATCTAGTCGTTATTCTTAATTTTAAAGCGTATGTAACGTAACCATCCGCCTAATTTTATCAATGAGGGAGTTGAAAACAGTATTATAATTTTATTCTTGAACGAACATTCTAACCATTCTTTTAAGGTAAAATGTATTTTACGGCGCATATCCATACATTCCTTCATTGCTTTAGCGGATGCTTCATAATTTCTCACGAACTTTAGCTCAGAATATATCCATAAACATCGGGAGCTTATCATTGATTTACAATTTGTAGATATCTTTGGATATGGTTCTTTAAGAAATTGAGCACAATGGAAAATGATACTCAATGCCTGTAGATCATGTGTTGGAAAACTCTGAGATAGACTTCCTTGTCTAATTCGCCAATGATATAATTCGTTCTCGATTAAAGCTATTTTATGGCATTTAGCAAAAACGTGACATGTAAAGTAAACATCCTCGGCTGAATATCCTACAGGAAATAGAATGTTTTCTATCATTTTTTTCGATACATTTTGTTCCAAACAGTACAATTAAGTCGATCTTGATGCCTATAATTAGACAAGATATAGAGGGCCTGTTCAGAAGTTTGAAGGGTTGGTTCTGTCATTTCCGTGCGCTGATCTAAATAAGGGATAGAATCACAAAATCGATTGTAAGAACATTGAGAAATATCGGCTCTTGTTTGGGTTATTGCTCGATAAAGGTATTCAATGAAAGTTGGTTCAACAATGTCATCACTATCTATAAAAGTAATAAACTCCCCTTTAGCTTTAAGAACACCAGTGTTTCGTGCATCGGATAGGCCTCCATTTTTTTTGTGTAATATTTCTATTCTATTGTCTAGAGTTGCCCATTTATCACAGATTTCAGAGCAATTATCTGTAGAGCCATCATCAATCAAAATAATTTGTATGGCTCCATAAGTTTGCTTTACAACAGATTCAATACAAGAATCTAAATATAAGTCAACATTATATACAGGTATAATTATACTTATTAGATCCATAATATCTCCTTCTTTGATATATTCGAAAATAGTCGCTAAACATTATATCAAAAGTATGATGATTATGTAAAGCGATACAGATTTGTGCTTCTATACTGAAAAAATCGGGTGCTGACTTTTTTGGTGCTTCACAAGCCATTGTTTTTGCTTTACTTCCGCCCATTATTTGTAGAGCATCACTTTACAGTGCATCAATATCACAAAATAAATGCGAAATATTTTTAGCGTTACCATCTATCAGCTAATTATATTTCGCATTTTTACATTCACATTCTGTTTGACTTCTGCAACAATAGAAGAAGAAAGGTACTAAAAAAGAGAAGACCACAATCCCGCCAAGGTTCAATCTTCTCTTATACATACCCTGTTTCACAAGGGCTAAAGACAATTTTATGATAAATTACTTTGAGAATGATTTCAACATTCTATACAACGATAATATAAAATATTCCGAGAAATACAGAAATTATATAGATTCCATGGATCTGTCCAGCTGTTCATGCCCATGGTGCAAAGCAGTAGGAAGATTTAAAAAAGAGACTATCTATGAACGATACTTTTATCAATTCCACCGATGAAATCAAAGATTTCGATATTCTTGGCATATATGTATTTAAGTGCGAGATGTGCGGGCATTTTCATGCCTTTCTTCCGGCTTTTATTTGTCCGTTCTCCAGCTATTCCTATCCATTTATTACTGAAGCTCTGTACCAGTATTATCATAGAGAATATATGGGAAACTGCTCACGTGTCTCGTCCATGATGGGAATTACCTGTCAGCTTCTGTCCAGATGGATCGGAAAGTTTGAGAGCTCTGGAATGGAGATCCGGATGATCACTGTAAGGAAACAGCGCAAAGCCATTGAATTTGAACATATCTTATCAAGAATCCGCGGGAAAAGGGAGATTCTTCTTTTTCTTGCGGATTTTCTGCGTTTCCACAGCCACAAGTTCTTTACCAGTCAGAATTAGTTTGGCACCCGCTTCAGATATGGATACATGACATTCCAATCGAATAAAGCGTGCATTTAAAGATCCTCCGGGCTCCCATATAGTGGAATCAGAGGAGGAAAACGAAATGACAGATGAAGAAAGAACGAAATTAGCACTCTGGAGATATGGATTAATAGCTCCCGTTATCACAGGGACGCACTCATTTCCAAGTAACAGGGCCTATTTCCGTCATCTTGCCGACAAGGTGCACGTTAATCCGGTTACCGGCGAGCCGAGAAAGTTCTGCTCCGGTACCTTCGAGGTATGGGCAAGCAGCTACAGACGCTATGGATATGACGGGCTTGTATCGGATCCGTGTAAGGACAGAGGAATATCCAGACGTGTGAAGGAAGAGGCACAGCAGGAAATAATAGAACTGCGCAGAAAGTATCCGAGAATCATCAATACGGCTATACGCCAGCAGCTGATCCGGGAGGGACTGATCAACGCGTCAGTATCGCAGTCAACGATCGACCGTTTTGTGCGGCTTCTGAAAAAAGAACCAGAACTTGAACAGATCCATCAGGGAAAGGAAAGAAAGGCATTTGAATTTGAATATGCCAATCAGTGCTGGCAGGCGGATACGACCCATCTCAAGAAGGTGGATGGAAAGAAGACATATCTGATATCCATCCTGGATGATGCATCAAGGATGTCTGTCGGATACGAGATATTCTATGCCGATAACGCTGTTAATTTTCAGAAAGTGCTTAAAAATGCGATCCTGACCTATGGGGTCCCTGCGATCCTTTATGTAGATAATGGAAGCCCGTATGACATTCAGCAGCTCGAGCTGATATGCGCGAGGGTTGGGATACAGCTTGTCCATGCACCGGTCAGGGACGGAAGCGCAAAGGGCAAGCAGGAGAGACTGTTCCGGTCGATCAAGGAACATTTTGTATACAGTAGAGACTGGAGCGAACATAAGACGCTGGAACAGCTGAACGCATCCTTTGATGCCTACATGTCCGGCGAATACACGAATGCGCCGCATAGCTCGCTTAAGAACGGCGATGGCGGACCGATGACACCCAGGGAACGCTTCCTCCGGGATGCGGAGCATCTGCGGTTCATCCCGGAAGGTGAGCTTGAGCGCAGCTTCCTGCATGAATATAAGCGCAAGGTGCGAAGCGATTCAACGATAATTGTCGATAAGACCAGCTATGAAGTACCGTATGAATATATGCGTGAGGAAGTAAGGGCATTCATCGATCCCGGTCAGAAGGAAAATGCCTGGATCCTTCCGGGTAATGAGAGCACATGGATACCGGTGCATCCGGTAAACAAGCTGGAGAACCGGAACATCCGGCGCAAGCAGTATATGAAATTCGAGAAAGGAGACGGATGATGGATGCGACAGTATTCTACTGCCTGAAGCAGATGCCCTTTGAGAAGGAGACAAAATATAAGACGCCGTTTGAAAGCGAAGATGTGAGGAACATGACCGGAAGACTGGAGTATCTGAAAAAGGTACGTGGGATCGGGTGTTCACAGGCAGTCCCGGTACCGGAAAGACGAGCACCATCCGTACTTTTACCGGTTCACTGAATCCTTCGCTGTACAAAGTGATCTATATGCAGCTCTCGACGGTGTCGGTCATCGAATTCTACCGCATACTGGCTTCGGAACTGGGGCTGGAGCCAAAGTTCCGGAAAAGCGACCTGTATAAGCAGATCCATGAAACGATCGAATATCTAACCAGGGAGAAGAAGTGTGTGCCGGTGATTGTGATCGATGAGGCCCAGTATCTGCGCAATGACGTCCTGAGCGATCTTAAGCTGCTGCTCAACTTTGAGATGGATTCAAAGAACTACTGTATCCTGATCCTTGCAGGACAGACCAGCCTTAACGGGATGCTCAAGAAGCATATCCATGAGGCGTTGCGTCAGAGGATCGTTATCAACTATGATATGGAAGGGTGGCAGAGGCACGAGATGGAGGAATATGTCAGCTACTGCATAAAACAGTGCGGTGCCAGAGAGCCGGTATTTACTGCGGAAGCACTTGAAGCAGTTTACGACATAGGCAACGGATCCATCCGAAAGATGAACAATGTACTGTGCAAATGTCTGATCGAGGGTGCCAATATGGAAGCCCGGTCAATTGGGTCGGATATCGTTCTGAAGGCACATGATGAAGTGGAGCTTAGCTGATATGGGCGTAAAGAAGCTTGATGAATTGATCTACTATCCATCGACGCGTAAGACGATGATACACGAGGTGCAGACCGCACTGGGACTGTACAGGGACAGGGTTCTGACCAATGAACAGCTGTACTACCTGATCCGACATTACGTGGAGAAATTTGGATATCTGTTCTTTGAGGATGATTACCAGATACATCCGCATTTCCAGCGTGTCCTTGGAAAGCGGAATATCCAGATATTGAAAACGATAGTAAAGGAAATCGAGCATGAGAAGCAGGAGGAGAATTATGGACGTTGAAGATATCATCAAATTGATGGAATACCTGAAAGAAAAGCGGGATGATGAGCTGGTTGAGATACTGGAAAGGATCAGTGGACAGCTCACCGATCTGTGCGGATATCTAAGATTTATGACCTAGGGGATGAATTCCCAGGACCTGCCATTCTAATCTTTTGCAGGGCCCCGGTATCACTCCCGGGGTTTTACATTTGCCGGGCAGTAAAAACTAAAAGTGATGATAGGTTACTTATAATGTGAAGGTGCATAAAATAAAACGACTTTATCTTGAAGAAGAGGCAAAAAAAGAGTGATTTTATACTGTGATTTTAAAATGACGCTCTACAACATATCCTATGGTATGAAACATCTTTAAGAGCCAAATAAACACATCAATTAACTTAATTAGAACAAAATATTTAGAACAAACCTTGTATGGTTTGTATAAAATTGTTATCCTTTTAAAGAAAAAGGAAATTCAACTGCTTTATGAAAGAATAATCAGTCTTGAAGTGGATTCTTTCCGTGCTGGGAAAGAAAAAAATATATGTTATCTATCTTGCACTCATACAAATGATTATGGGCATGTCAAATGTTGGATATGCCTTCTTTTTTTCGTGGAATGATTGATACAGATTCTGCTTCTGATTATGCTTCCTTTAAACGTTACAGCATTTATTTAGTATTATTATTGATTCTTCAAGTATCTTTGGCTGCCGTTACCCGGTTTTTAAAGGAATACAGTCATTCTACTTTTGAAAACCAATTTAAGACAAAATTATTTACTTCATTATTATCTAAGAATTATGCTCAGGTAAGCAGTTTTCATTCCGGGGAGTGGATGAATCGATTAACCAGCGATACGAAGATTATTGCCGAGGATGCGGTGGATATTGTACCGGGAGTTACCGGCATGATTACCCGTATGGCAGGTGCTTTAATATCACTTGTGATATTAGTTCCTGCGATTACATATATACTCATTCCGGGAGCCGGTTTGTTAGTGGTTGTTACTCTGCTTTTTAGAAGGCATCTAAAAGTCCTGCATAAACAAATCCAGGAAAGTGATGGAAAGTTAAGAATTTTCTTACAGGAAAGCTTAGAGAATATTCTTGTAGTACATTCTTTTGCCAAAGAAAAAAATATGGCAGCCCAAAGTGAAATCTATATGGAAGACCATAAAAAGGCAAGAATGAAACGAAATCATTTCTCTAATTTTTCCAATATTGGATTTGGGGCTGTTATGCAGGGTAGTTATATTTTAGGAGCTATCTATTGTGCATATTGTATATTCAATCATACGATGACCTTTGGAACACTGGTTGCGGTATTGCAGTTGATTTCGCAGATTCAAAACCCGGTTGCCAATATTACCGGATATGTTCCTAAATATTATGCCATGGTGGCAAGTGCAGAGCGTTTAATGGAAGTAGAATCCTTTAAGGATGATATTCCATCTGATTCTAAGAAGGTACATGATTTTTATGATACTTCTTTAAAGACTATTGAATATCAGAATATATCTTTTGGGTATGATAAGAGATATATTCTGGAGCATTTTTATTTACAGATACATAAAGGCGAATTTATAGCGTTTACCAGACCTTCGGGATGCGGTAAAAGTACGGCTTTAAAGTTATTGATGTCTTTATATCCTATAGATGAAGGAAAGATTACTATTAATAAATCTATAGAATTGGATTCTTCATGGAGATCTTTGTTTGCGTATGTTCCTCAGGGAAACCAATTTATGTCAGGGACTATTAAAGATTCTATTTCATTCTATTCGGAAGGAATTGATGAAAAGAGAATTGATCAAGCCTTACAAATTGCCTGCGCGAAAGAGTTTGTAGATTTATTAGATGGTGGTATAAATACTGTGTTAGGAGAAAAGGAATCCGGTCTTTCGGAAGGGCAGATTCAGCGTCTTGCGATCGCAAGGGCAATCTATGCCGATAATCCGATTCTTTTACTCGATGAATCAACAAGTTCTTTAGATGAAGAAACAGAGTATCAACTCCTTCAAAACATTAAAAATATGACCGATAAAACGGTGATTATTATTACACATAGAAAAGCTGCTTTACATTTTGTAGATAGAATCGTGGAATTTGAGGTGAAAGAATAAAATGAAAAAAACTATTATCACATTACT
>CACYBS010000277.1 GCA_902772725.1 Erysipelothrix rhusiopathiae | reverse complement strand
GCGCGTCCACCACACATATTGGCCATCTGGTGTCCTACTTTCATCTTGCCATCGCCATGTGTTCTTTTTCCGTTACCTGTCCATAAATCAATTGTGATATTCGTATTGCCCGGAGTCTTCATCCAGATACCGGTACATCCAAGCCACCACATTGCCACGTTGTTCGGGGCAACTACTTCGTTTTCAATGTCTTCAACCAGCCATGTTCCCCATTCAGGAAACGTATTCATGATCCACGATTCACGTGTAATTTCAGTTACTTTACTCATAGTTTTCTCCATTTCTTTTTTTGTTAGTTATATATTACCATACAGATGTTTCCACAAAGAAAAAATCCCGATAATTTTATCGAGATTAAAAGTTGATTCCAAATTCTTCCGGTTTAAACAAAGGACATGTATTATCCTTTGAAACGATGACTGTGGATGCCAGTACAGTTCCCATTTCACAGGCTTCTTTTAAGCTTTTTCCATATGTCAGTCCTGTTACAACACCGGCAAAGAAAGAATCGCCTGCCCCTGTAGTATCAAGGACTTTGACATCTTTGGCCGGACAGTGACCGAATTCATCATTTTGATTCACATAAACGGCTCCTCTTTCCCCTAAGGTCACAACCACATTTTTAAAGGTTGACTGTTTGACTTTATGGAGAATGGCAACCATCAGCTCATCTACGGTCAGTTCATTGTAGTTATCTTCAAACAACATTTCTGCTTCCTGTTCATTACATACGATGCATTCGCTCTTTTCTAATAACTGGGGATGTTCTAAGGCAAGCGACATATTGGATATTACACCGTAGACATTTTTATTGTGTTTATCGGCCAGTTCATATACCTTCATTAAAATATCGGAAGGCAAATCCATCTCTACGACAATACATCTCGCATTTTTAAAAATGGTATCGCCTTCTTCTTCCAGAATAAAAAGAATATCGCTTAGATCAGGACGCTTGGAAATAGATGCCACGACATCCTGGGTATGATCAAATATGGCAAGCCAGGTTCCTAAACCATCTGCGGTTTTGCGGATGTAGTCCACATTCACTTTATGGTTTCGTAACCGCTCTATGACATCTTCTGAGATACCGGTTGTATCTACCAGGCTCACAAAGGTGGAAGGCACTCCGACATTTGCGATATCTTCTACCACATTTCTGGCAACACCGCCATGTACATGATGAATTTTTCCGGCATTTCTTCCTTTGGGGATATATTCAGTCAAAGGATATCCTTTGATATCTACAAATGATGCACCAATTACCACAATACTCATACGCTTTGCCTCTTTCTTTCTGCATCTATAGTATACGAAAAAAAACGGTACCCAGAAAGATACCGTTTAGTTATATTATTGATTTTTGTAGGCGCGAATTAAGATAACTCCTGTTAAAACCATCATTACTAACATCATGAGTAAAGTAGATGTGTAATTTCCGGAGAAATCATACATAAAGCCAATCAATGAAGAGAAGATCGCATTGGAGATGGTTCCGGCTAAGCTGATTTTCGGATAAGTATCGGCATAGTTTTCCAAGCCGAATAAATCCTTAGAAACGTTAACCGGTCCGACAGCACCTAATGAATATACAAGTCCGAATACGCCGGCACAGATGGTCATGATCATTGGAACATGAATCATCCATAAACCAACAATAGATGCGATAACTAAGGCAGTATACAGTAATAAAGCTTTTTTCGATCCGATGGTATCACTTAAAGCACCGAAGATAATTTTACCGATACTGTTTACTAACATACATACCGACAACATCATGGCACCGGCTGCTGCATTTAAACCAAAGCCTTCGGCAATGCCCGGGAAATGCTGAGGAAGTGCTGTACCACCGCAGGTTAATACCGCAAATAGAATCGCTAAACCAAACAGAACCGGAGAGATCGGCTTTTTAGCAGATACGGTATTTTCCACAACAGTTTCTTCTGTCTGCTCTGCTTCTTCATATCCATACGGAACCATGTTTTTAGCTCTTGGATCTAATGATGGCAAGAATAGAATGGCAGGAAGATTAAGAATGGCCATCATAGCTGCAACAAACATATATCCTACACGCCATCCGCTGCTTTCAATGATCGAAGAGATGATTGGTGAGAATAATGCACCGGCAAAACCGCTGCAGCTCATTGCGATACTTGTAGCAAGTCCAACGGAAGCCTGGAACCAATTGTTGATGACCATTGTGATCAAGACAAATCCAAGTACACCACCGGCAAAACCACGAACCGCATTTAATACATACATAATGATCAAATTCGGTGATAATCCCAACAATGCCGTACAACCGGCTACACAAACCGTTCCAAAGATAATCAATTTCTTAAAGTTCTCTTCTTTTAACATCTTTGGTGCCAACAAGCCACCGATCGCAAATACGATATTGGAGATAGTCAGTGTCAAAGAAACCGAACCTTTCATAATATTGAATTCTTCCGCAATCGGCGTAAAGAACAGGCCGGACACATTGGTGATGAGTCCTACAGAGCTGGCGATCAAACCACACATACTGATTAATACAAGTAAATATTTTAACTTTCCCTTCATGTTGTTTATCTCCTTTTGACAACATTATCAACCTTGATTAAGCATTAATCAAATATGCATATTAAATATCATATTATACTTTTTTGGTATAAATTAAACTTTTTTCAGGGAACCATCCTAAATCCACGGATTTACCCAAATCCCAGCAATCCCATCCTTTCCACTGGGCCTCATGGACAGGATCTAACAATAATTTATAATTCCAGTAACAATATCCGGGACCGTTTTCCCATGCCTTCAATTGTGCCTTGGCGATTTCAAAATAGAGTTCCTTTTTCTCAGAATCGCTCATGCCTGTACTTTCGGTAAAATCAATTCCATTTAAGGAAGAACGTCCTCCCTGGGTATCCATACCGATAGCTGCAGAATTAAATAAGGACCATTCACCGACTAAAACCGGAACGTAAGATTGCACTTCTTTGATGTCCTTGGCAAAGTGGGTTTGGATAAACTTGAGATATCCTTCTAAATTTTGTTCACACCCCATAGCCTCAGCTACCATTAAATACATGTGTGTATCCAACATCACACGTCCCGTAAATTTATCTTTGGTCAAAAAATCCTTCCACCTTTTCAATTGAAAACCATCATGGAATACCACAAAGGCATTTTCTTTTAAATATGGAATCATAATTTCAAATGCTCTGGTATAAAAATCTTCCAGAAAAGAAATTGTGTTCGGTCCGCTTCCTTTGGCAAGTTCCGGGTCGGCAGCAGGATATCGATTAGGCACATCCATGATCTCCCACATAGGCTCAGTAATTGGTTCATTGATTGGTGTTATTCCCATCAATGCCTCTCGTTTTCCGTATCGCTTTGCCAGTTTTTCTAATACCTGAAGGACAAAATCCACTTCTTTTTTCTCTTTGGACCAGCGGCAGACACCGCAGATTCCCCCATTATCAAAACCATTCTGAGATAATGGTGCGGTATGAAGATCTACAAGAACCTTCAGTCCATAATGTTCAGCCCAATCAAACGCTTTATCGAGTAAGTCAATACAACCGATAAATGGGGGTCTGTCACCAAAAATAAAATACGGAATCGGAATACGTACCGTATTAAAACCAATTCCTGCAATGGTCGCAAAATCTCTTTCGGAAATATATTCACTTCGATGAATCTTGATTCTTGCCTCATATACTTCTTTTGAAAGCTGCAGCGGAAGATTGTATTCGTCTTCAGCCGTCGTTCCTTCAAATAACATTGGGCTCATCCATTTTTCTAAGACAAGCCAGTTTCCCAAATTAACGCCTTTGATCATAGTATTTATCCTCTTATTTAATCTTACTTAAATTATATAATAAGGAAAATCTATCTACCAGTTACATCTTTCCCAATCCCGTTTTCAATGTTAGAGTATACTCATAGGTGAGGGATATCTATGAGTGAATATTATACAGTTAAAGAAGTATCCAAACGGACCGGCATCAGCGAACATACGCTTCGATATTATGATAAAGAAGGATTACTATCTTTTATTAAGCGGGATAAAAACGGCGTAAGACTGTTTACAAAGGAAGATTTTGAGCATCTTTATACCATTACCGTATTAAAGAAAACAGGTATGTCTCTAAAAACAATTAAGGAATTTATGGACTTATATATGCAGGGCAACAATACGATTCATGACCGATATTTAATTTATGCCCATCAAAAGGAAGTGCTGCAAAAGAAAATCGATGAACTGCAGGAAATGGTGGATTTTATCGACAATAAATGTCATTTCTTTGAAGAAGCAGAAAAATACGGGGATATGGAATATTATAAGAAATTGCCGGAAGATCAAATCGATAAACGTATTCTTGAATACAATAAAGATGTAAATGATTTTTTCGAAGGAAAAAAGAAGGTTAACATCTAAAAAAAGCCGAAATTAAAATCGGCTTTTTTATTCATTCAAATTTACTTTTTCCTGTGTGATTTCATTAACACCTACACCATACTCATCCACTGTATACCATGCAGATGTGGCGGTATGTGACATACCGTTTCCATCATCAACGATTTCGTAGAGATGAATGGTGATTGTTCCATTTTTATTGACGGTGTAGTCGACCTCCGGTGGGCTGTAATTATATCGTTTTT
>CACYBS010000276.1 GCA_902772725.1 Erysipelothrix rhusiopathiae | reverse complement strand
CATGGGAGCTTAAAATATCGATCAAGCCCCAGCCAAGATATCCCAAGACTTCCACGCCTTCAATGTTCATGGCATCTTTCATAGCCTGAATATGATTGCGGTGATAGTCGATCCGGTAATTGTCTTCGATTGGATTTTTGCCATCCCAGACTTCTCTTACACCGATACCGTTTTCTAATATGAACAAAGGGACTTCATAACGGCTGTAAAGCTGACACAATACATCTCTTAAGCCATCGGCATCAATCTGCCAGCCCCATTCAGAAGCTTTCAAATATGGATTTTTCATCGTTCCGTATGTTAGATAGTAGAACGGTCCCACGCCTTCCGGGATTAGATCGGAAGATAATACATCCGAACGGTAATAGCTGAATCCGATAAAATCATTTTTCTGAAGACTGATGGAAACATAATCGTTTTCTTCATCATCCAGGTCGATCTGATGATCTTCTACATATTTCATAAATTGACGGGAATAATGACCTCTTACATAACAGTCTGTAAGGTTATAGTTCATAAATTCAATCGTCTTATTGGCTGCCAGTATATCCTTTGGATTGCACGTTGCCGGGTATACTTCCACGTACGCCAACATACCGCCGATCTTTGCGTCCGGTGAAATAGAATGGAGATCATATACAGCTCTGGCATGAGCTGTCATGACATGATGAGTGATTTGAAATAGTCTTTCCTCGGTTTTCTTTCCGTTCATAAAGCCGGCTATGCGAAAGGCAATATCCGGATTGGAGTAAAGATTCTGCTCATTAAATGTCAGCCAGTATTTTACTTTATGAGAGAAACGGTTAAACATCTCTCTGGCATAAATGGAGAAATAATCCATGACCTCACGGGATACAAAGCCATTGTATTTTTCTGCCAGATATAAAGGCATATCAAAGTGATAAAGACAGATCATCGGCTCTAATCCGCGCTCGATCATATCGTCAATCAATTTGTCATAATAGGCGATACCGGCCTCATTCCATGGACCGCATCCATCTACCTGGACTCTGGACCAGGATATTTGAATACGATACATATTCATTCCAATATCCTTCATCAAATCCAGATCTTCTTTCCAGGTATGATAATTATCATTCGCAAAATGCCAGTCGGATGTGTTTTCGCCGGCTTCTACAATATCGTAAACGGATAACGATTTACCGTCTTCATTCCAGCCGCCTTCGGTCTGCATGCTGGAAACGGAGTTACCCCAATAGAATTTTTCCATGTTCAATCCTCCCGATGTAATAGTATCATATATTTTTTTGCCCTTATAAAACAAAAAAGCGGCTGAGCCGCTATCTTGTATTTTTTTGGGAGAGATTATGGTTTGTCTTTCTTAAGACACGTATAGAATACAAAAAGAATTTCTCAGAAATAAAAAAAATATATGGAAAATTATGTGAATACAAATAATATTGTGGAAAAATATGGTTTAATACATTTATGAGAAAGAAAATTTTATCTATATTAAATGAACGGTACGGACAATTTGTGTCCGGACAGGAAATTGCCGATACATTGAATGTATCCCGTGCTAATATCTCCAAACATATTCGAAATCTGCGTCAGGAGGGCTATCATATTGAAGCAGTACCGAATAAGGGATATATGCTGACAAATGAAAATGATTTATTAACCAAAGAATTAATTGAGGATGGGTTGGATGACTTTTTTACGATTGAAGTCGTTGATGAAATTGATTCCACCAATAACTACTGCAAATTAAATTCCGCTCAGCTTCAGGATGGATATGTTCTGGTGGCAGATACCCAATCGGGAGGAAGAGGAAGAAACGGACGTTCTTTTTATTCTCCGAAACAGACGGGCATTTACTTTACGATCTTTCTGCGGCCGAAGGTTGCCATTGATCTGGCATTAAAACTGACCGCAGCTGCCGGTACGGTAGTCGCTGAAGCGATTGAAAAAAACTATCCGTTAAAGGCAGAAATCAAATGGGTGAATGATGTTCTTGTCAATCAGAAAAAGGTAACGGGAATTCTTTGTGAAGCCGGATTTGAGATGAATACGGCTAACTTAGATTATATGATCGTAGGAATCGGAATCAATGTGCATCCGCGTACCTTCCCGGATGATATTGAAAATATAGCCGGATCCATTGAAGATTTTACGAATCTAAAGGTATCCCGCAATGTGCTTTTAAAAGATGTTTTGAATATCTTCTTAGATTTCTACAGAAATATCGATGCCAATTCCTTCCTGAAATCTTATCGTTCACATTCGTGTTTGATCGGTAAGGAAGTCACTGTGATTGAAGCTTCAAAAACCTATCGGGCAAAGGTAATCGATATTGATCAAAATGCCAATCTTGTGGTTGAAAAGGATGGAATACGCTCCGTATTGTCTTCCGGAGAAATTCATATTCGAGATTATTATTAAAGACTTTAAAAGGTGTTTCAGTTATAATTTTTATAAAGAGAAATAAGGAGAACCATATGACAATTAAAATTATCGCCCTCGATATCGATGGTACATTGTTCGATTCCACAAAGAAGATTACTCCTAAAACACATGATGTATTATTGAAAGCACAGGAAAAAGGTGCTGTATTAGTTTTGGCATCCGGCCGTCCTACAGCCGGACTTACCGCCATCGCAAAATCGCTTGAGATGGAAAAACATCATGGATTGCTTGTATGTTTCAATGGTGCCAAGGTGGTTGATGTACAGACAGGGGAAACACTGTTTAACCAGGCATTGACAGTTGAAGAAGGAAAAGCTGTTTTAGAACATATCAAGAAATTTGATGTTGTGCCTATGATTGACAAGGATGAATACATGTATGTTCCGGATGTATTTAATAATACGATTTTCTACAAGGGTGAAGACTTCAATGTTATGAAGTATGAATCCCGTTCGAATAACTACATCCTCTGTGAAAAACCGGATTTGGCAGCCTTTGTAGACTTCCCGTTAAATAAGATTTTGACCTTTGGTCAGCCGGAATATCTACAGGAGCACTATAAGGAATTAGCGGAACCGTTCCCTCAGCTTTCCAGTATGTTTACCAGTGATTTCTATTATGAATTCACATCACCGGGAATTGATAAGACAAAAGCTTTAAAAACGGTATTTGATAAGCTTGGCTACTCCAATGAGGATATGATAGCCTTTGGAGATGCGCAAAACGATAAGAGCATGGTTGAATTTGCCAAGATTGGTGTTGCGATGGGCAACGCGACCGATGAATTAAAAGCTGTTGCGGATTATGTCACTTTATCCAATGATGAAGATGGTATTGCCGCTGCATTATATCACTTTATGCCGGAATTAAATGACTAAAGCCGATTCATATGAACCGGCTTTTTTTTATAGTCCTGTAAAGTGAGTAAAGATCATATTGATCATCGGCATTGTGACAATACACAAGATAACCGACAGGGCATTGATGACCGATGCCTGGTAGGCATTGCGATCATAAATCTGGGCAAATTGTGTAACCGTACTGGCAGCAGGGCCGCTGGCAGCTAACAGAGAAATCATTAGAACCTGGGCAGCTCCATCATAGAGGAAGTGAGTTGCGATGATATAAACTACAGCCATGATCAGCGGCATGAAAATCAAGCGGATGAAGCAGACAAGGTAAGCTCTTTTATCGAGGATTACCTTTTTTAAATCCATCTGTGAAAGTAACATACCTACCACAAACATGGATAACGGTCCGATCAGAGCAGCCATGGAGTTAACGGCACTGGCAAGAACAGTCGGAAGTTGAATGCCGGTAAAGAAAAACAACATGCCCACAAAGATGGCAATCACATTGATGTTCTTCAAGATCTTTTTGATGTCGAAATTTTTCTCTCCGCTGATTAAGAAGTTACAATGTGTCCACAACAATACGGTCTGTACCAACATATATCCGGAACAATAGAAGACCATCTCTTCACCTAAAACGATACTGACAAGGGGAATGATTAAATTACCCGCATTGGAGTAAATAACCGATGCCTTTTCTACATCGTTGAAATGAAAAATCGGTGAGAGCACATTGGCCAGAAGAATAAAAGAGATATTTGCCGCAAATGCCGCAACAATTGATACGATAAATCCCTGTACTCTTTCCGGTGTTAGATCGATCTGAAACGCATTGATGATGGCGCAGGGTGTACTGACATACAGAACAATCAGCGACAACATTTTGGAATGTTCGATCTGACACAGATTCGTTTTAATTAAAATATAGCCAACTGCGATAATGATAAATAATGCGCAGATTTGTGTGGCTAAAGAAAGACTTAAAGCCATAGAATTCCCTCCCGCATCTATTTTACGAACATTTAATTTGTTTCTCAATATATTGTTTCAGAATGTATTCCATGATCACCGATGTAACATAATGAATTTCCCATGCATTTAAGTCTTTGTGTTTGGGAATATGATGCCATTTATTTAGACAGCCTCTGCAGCAGGTGGCTGTGGCATGCTGGGCCACAAAGACAGGATGACCTTTCATCGGAGTCTGTTTTCCATCGTTGCCAATAAATTTGGGCGCTAAGCGGGACTCGATCATCTCTTCTGTATGGCGGTAGATGGTATCCCATCCTTTACTATTGATATAATCAATATCCTTTTGGGTTAATTGAAAGCGGGAGCGAAAGGATGACTTAGCTAATCTTTCAAAGAGTTTATCATGATAAAATACATCAATTCCTGCCTTACGGGCCTGCATTTTTGCGGTAGCTGAATCCAGATTATATCGAACATGATCTTTAATAAAGATCTCTCCGGTGCTTTCAAAGATAAACACAACATGATTTTGAATACATTTTTCTCTTAGATCCAGGATCCAATCATAGTTTAAATAGGGAAGTGCGCCTTTGACAATAAGGGCAAAGGTGTCGGATAAATCGATGTCGATGGGATGATTGATTTCTAAATATTGAATCTGCATATCTAGAGTGTATCACAGTCAGAAATGTTGAAAGTGTTCTTTTTTTATCGATATAATAAAAAAGGAAGAAATGAGGAAGCTGATATGATACAAGATATAGAACCGACGATTTTTCATAACGAATATGTGCATATAGAACCAAGATATAAAGATTATGTTTTGATTTATGATAATAAAGATATTGTCGTAAAAGACAGCGATGAAGTGGACTTTGTTCATGTAGATGAATTTGAAGGTGAGCTTCAGTATTTGTTCTCTTTAGATGACAGAGCATTTTTCTTAGGAGAAGGTCCCATTCCCGAAGGATATGTAAAGAAAAAAATGCGTGTTTTACGTATGTGTAATCCTCAGGATTTATGTTTTGCGGGGATGACGGGATTCCATTTATACAACTGGTATCGAAGAAACCACTATTGCGGTGCCTGTGCCACACCGATGAAAAAAGGAACGAAGGAAAGAGTGATGATCTGTCCAAATTGCGGCAATATGGTTTTCCCAACCATTGCGCCTGCGGTAATTATGGGTGTTACCAATGGTGATTCCATTTTGATGTCACGCTATGCGGGAAGAGAATTTACCGGAAGAGCACTTTTAGCCGGTTTCTGTGAAATCGGAGAAAGCGCAGAGGCAACCGTACGCCGTGAAGTGATGGAAGAGGT
>CACYBS010000275.1 GCA_902772725.1 Erysipelothrix rhusiopathiae | reverse complement strand
TGCCGGATTGGCAAAAAGCGCAAGGATAGCCTTCTGCAGACTTTGAGCATTCAGGTCTTTTTCTTCGATCATTAATGCGGCATCCTGATCGACCAGAACGCTGGCATTGTAGAACTGATGATTGTTGGCAACATATGGACTTGGAATCAAAATCGATGGAATGCCAAGCGATGTAACCTCGGCTAACGTCGTGGCCCCTGCCCGACAGATCATACCGTCAATATGTCCGTAAATACGCATACTGTCCACATAACCAACTACATGAATATTTTCTTCATCATCAAATAGATGAATATCGTCTAAATTATCCTTACCGCAGACATATAAAAACTGCAGTCCGAAATCCACCCCTTTTAACGCATCCTTCATCAATTGATTGACACTGCTGGAACCAAGCGAGCCCATCATGATCAAAATAGTCCGCTTATCCGGATCCAGTCCCATGGAAGTAAAATATTCCTCATCAAAAACAGCCTCTTTCACAAGCGTTGCCCGGGGATTTCCCAGAAGCGATACTTTATCAGCTGGGAAAGTTTCAGTGCATTTTTCATAACATGTAACAATCGCACTCACCCTGTTCATAACCAGATGATTGGCCTTGCCGACAATGGAATTCTGTTCATGAATTACCGTTGGAATCCCCATTCTACTGGCAGTTAAAATCACCGGTGCACTTACATATCCACCAAATCCAATCGCCACATCAGGCTGGAATTCTTCTAAATATTGACGTGCTTTTTTTAACGCTAAAAGCATCTGACCTACAGCCCTTCCTTTTCTAAGGACAGAACCAACGAGTCCAGATGTATGCAGAGGCTTAAATACATAACCGCAGGAAGGCACTAACTGTGCCTCCATACGATCATCGTTGCCGATAAAAATAATTTCATTAGAAGGATCTTTTTGCATAAACTTATCCGCCAAGGCAATGGCAGGATAAATATGCCCTCCCGTTCCTCCTGTCACAATACATATTTTCATAACCTAAAAAAAAGTATAACACAAACCTCAAAAAGGTTAAATCTTAATCAACAATGTTAACCGGGCCCAACATAGGCTGCAGTTTTCCTGTCAATACAAAGCGATGGTCACTGTTAAAACCATAGTCCAAATCGCAGGTAGAAATGGTCACAAAACGTCCCTCACTTAAATCCACATTCCCTGCATAGGTGGTCTGCGCCATCATATCTGCCATCGTCTGTTCTCTAAAATCACCAAAGCTGGTGGTGTAGAAGGCAGATCCATCGAGTGTTGCCGCAAAGAAGGCAACCTGGCATTCATAATTCTGCTCCGGTGTTAATAAATAGAATGTTTGATGGGCATTAAAGAAATTTTGGTCCAGATAATTTCTTAGATCCGTACACATTCCTCCTCCTTCTACGGAGTGGCCATAGATGATCGAGTTATCATCCGTGAAACCCGTACTGGCCGCATAATCAAGGAAGAAAGCACCCATCTCGTTATATTCACCGGAAGTCGTGTGATTTAAATAGAATGAGTTATTGTCCCCCTGTACAACAGGATAAGACACATTGCATCCAGGGATATAGAGCCATGCCACAATATCCGGACTCTGTGCCTGTAAGGCTGCCCAATCCGGTTCCAGGGTTTTACTCTCCGTAACTACATTCTGTGATAGAACTTCAACTTCTTTTTCAACTGCCTGCTTTGTCGAATAGATTTGCCACAGGTTATAGGCACTATAGGCAAATACACCGATACATACCGCAAGCAGGATTCTATATATCCATTTTTTCATGTCTATAATATAAACTTATCCTCATTAATTTACAACTCTTTGATTTTAAGTTCATTCATTCCTTTTATTTAAACGGATTTTGAATTACTATTAAAGCATCAGGTACTAATGATTTACATACTTTAGTATTCGACAATAATGAAAGGTCTTTTTTTATGAATAAGCACTACCTTAAAATTATCATCATGGTTCTCAATGAACTATCCTTACAATATAACGATCGAGAAGAACTGCAGGAAGCGACCGTTGAAATGGCTTATCTCAAAGATAATCACATCGTAGGGAATATATTGATTCAAGCCATGGATTTATTAACAGAGCTTGAAGCATACGAGTGGATCGACGATGTGCTGGATTTCTTTCCTCCGGCTGTCATCTATTCCCACTCTGCATCTAACTCGCAGCTTGAAGCGTTAGCTGCCTTTGAGCTTGTCTGTCATAGTCATACCAACCGCAAGATCATCAAAGCCGGTTATCTTCCGGGAGGTGCTGCCAGAGAAATTATGCGAAACTCTATCCTTCTTAAAGATAATATGATCAATCCATCCTTAGAACCGTATTGCCGACAGATTCTGGAAGAGATGGATAAAGATGAAATTATCTCCGATACTTTGGCGGTTATGTATACAAGAGAGCTGTATAAGGTGCAGCATATCGTAGAATACCGCAATGAAGATAAAGAACCGATTAAATTCCGGAATATGGACTTTATTCTCAAAAACCTGCCGCATAAAGGAATTCCTGCCAACAGAGATACCGCAAAAAACCTGCAGTC
>CACYBS010000274.1 GCA_902772725.1 Erysipelothrix rhusiopathiae | reverse complement strand
GCTTGCTATGCAGTCGGAGTAGACCCGGATTCCTTCACACAAAGTGATTTGGATGAGCTACAGAGAAGGCTGAATAGATATTAATCATTATTACGTCGCTAACGGATGAACAAGTGGATTTCTTTCTGACGGAACACTATAACTTGTATATGAGTAGGCTAATCAAAAGCTAAGAAAAACGCTTATAGACTTATTTGTGGGGAGCTTAAATGTTTAAGTGTATTATTTGTGGTAAAGAAAACAACAACTGGATTTGTCGAGAGTGCAGAAAAAATATAACACTGGAAAAGATATGTGAAGAGCTCATTGTATATAAGGTTGGATCAGGCGATAATATACTCTGGGATCAAATTGCAGCAGAAGAAACGGCTTCTGGTGATCTACGAGAAGTTGGAATTGCATTGTCTGAAGAACTGTCATCTCCGAGAAAAGAATATTGGCGGATGCTTTTTTTGGCTGGAGGAAAGAATTATGTGCCCAAAACAGATAGGGATTGGTTGTATCATTTTTCGAAAGCAGAAGATGCTATAGAGAAGTTGACACAAGATGAAAGAAATACGGTAAAAGCATTAACGATTGCAAGTCTGGTAATGGATTATCAATATAAAGAAGCAGAATCTATTTCCAATGAACTGTTGGTATTTAAACATCTTCCAAAGCAAGCATATGCCAACATTGGAGATTTTTATATCAAAACAAGACGCTATGATAGTGCTCAAAGTGTTTTAGAAAGAGGCATTTCAGAATATGCTTCAGATAAAGCTATTGTCAAAGAAATGGAAAATCTTCTTCGAGACAATAACGAAAGAAAAGATAAATCCGGAAAAAAATCTGAGTTTTTTCCCCGGCCAAAGGATAACTATGCCTTTGCTAAAAAACAATATATAGATTTTTTGCATTCTATTGGGATAAATTTGCCTGAACAAGGGAAAACCAATAAGAATAGTATACCAAAACCTATCCCGGATGATTTATATCCCGATATTCAGGAAATAGGGAAAGCTGACTTTGATTCATTCGTTGCATTTGACCTGCAAACAACAGGACTTGACCCAAGGAGAGACAGCATTATGCAAATAGTCGGCATAAAAGTTGTTGATGGTGTCATTAGGACCAATGATGTTTTTGAGGAATATGTTAGGCCATACAAACAAGTTGTATCAGAAAAGATAAAAGAGTTAACTGGAATTAGTCAGGATCAAGTCCAGAATGCACGTGAAATGTGGGAAGTTATTCCGGATTTTTTAAATTTTACCGGAAATAGTATTTTGGTTGGATACAATAGTGTTGACTTTGATGCAAAGTTTTTGAGAAGAGCAGGAAGATATGGTCATGTGGACATCAATAACTATTTCTTTGATGTGATGAGGTTTGCAAAAAGCTTAAAAGGACAATTAGGGATAGATAAATCTCAGCTTACGCTTAATGACATTGCGGAGGTACTACATATATCAATATCTGAAAGTAACATGGCGCGTGCGAATGCTGTAAAGACAGCAGAAGTCTTTTTGAAACTTAAAGAAATAGATTATAAAAATAACTTGGAAGACGAAGAATTACTTGATTTTTACAAAAAAAGTAAAGAGATTCAAAGCAAAGCAGTAGAAAGAAAAGAGCATACAATAATTGAGTTAAAAGAAAAGTTGAAGCTTCTGACTTCAAAAATAGACCTTTCAGAAAAAAACATTGCTGTTTTATCGGAAAGGAAAAAAGAGACTGAAAATAGAAGAGCAGAATTATTGACAGAAGAAAAGTCTCTGCTTGTTTCAATACAAGCATCACAAGCTGCTAATAAAAACTTGCAGAGCGAATTGGCCAGAATATCGTTCATTTCATTTGGAAAGAAAAAGGAGCTTCGGTCTAAAATCGAATTGAATGAAAAAGAATGTTCGGTGTCAGAATTGAAACTGAAACAAGTTCGAGATGAATTGGATCAAATTAATGGGTTAGATATTATTGAAGAAATTGCTACAGAACAAAAGCGTGTAGAGGATTTGAAATCAGATTTTGCTACGACCGAGCTGGATATTCAAAATACTGAAGAAGAATATGCACGCATACAAGCAGATCTTTCCGAGATAAATGATAAGATTGCAGCAATAGAAAAGATTTTGAGAGAAAAGTATATAAAAGAGGAAGCAGAGGCAAAGGCTGCAGCTGAAGCAGTACGAAAAAAAGAAGAAGAACGACAAAAGCATCAGAAGGAGATAGCGGAAAGGGAAGCAAAAATAAGGGAAGAGGCCACAGCAAAAGCAGAAGCAGAACTTGCAAGAAAGACAGAAGAAAGATTAAAGGCAGAGGAAGAGGCAAGAAAAAAAGCAGCAGAAGCGGAATTAAGAGCCCAAATTGAGGCCGATATCAGAGCACAAATAGAGGCTGAAGCTAGAGAGAAGGCCTTGAACGAAGAAAAAAAGAGAAATGAAGAATCACAAAAGGCAGCTAAATTAAGGAATGATTCTATTGAATTTGAACGGAGTGATTTTTCCCTGAAGAAAAGTCAAGCAGACAAGCTTTCAGCTGTTCTTGATAAAGCATTTGATAAACTGAAAGCTTATTATCCGGAAAGAAAAATCTTTGCCTTTGATAGCATTGATGGCGAACTTCGTGAAAGGATGGCCAGTTTGTATAAAGAAGCTGGTTATACAACTATCGATGATATGTTTGAAGCATATGGGTTTGAACGGATAAGTGGCGAAACAGTAAAAGAGCTACGCAGTTATGTTGTTTATACACCGGGAAATGAACCAGATTTCATAAAAAGAAAAGTTGATAATGCGCTTAATTTGCTGGAGGAATACTATCCTGATCATATCATTTCTGGAGGCTTAGATAAAGAGCATAAGAGTCTTGCTGGAAAATTGACTGGCCTTTATCAATGGTTAGGATATTCTGATCGAGAATCATTTCTATCAGCATATGGGTATGAATATAGCTTTTCGAATAGTGGGCGTCCAACTCGCGATTTCCAGCCAATGATCGATTCACTAATTGAAAAATATAAAGAAATGCCAAAACCTAAGTCAATTGGAGAATTGATCTTTGATAATCCTGAATTCAAAGGACCATTGAAAACGCTTAGTAACAAAGCCACAGAGTTGTTTGGAATGTCAGCAAAAAGATACCTACAGGAGCAAGGCATACTTGCTATCAAGGAGACAAGTGTGGCTAAAGCAACTCGTACGGGGAATGTGGATCTTCTAGATACCATACGAAATGCTTTGATGTCACGCTATGTGGATTTGGACGAAAGTATTTATGGATCAGGGGAGGATGCTATCGCATGTCTTGATTGCATGAATATCAAACAGAACAAGCAAGGACAAATCTATGTTTTTCGCGCTGCTAGTGATGAACCAATCGTAACGATTCCTTACGGGATCGATTTCATATCGAACGGTTCGTTTAAAGGACTAAGCAGTCTGAGAGAAGTGAATATATATGCATCATTATCTGAAATTCCGACAGAAGCTTTTAGTGAATGCTCAGCATTGGAAAAGGTTACGATTCCGGAAGGTGTTCTTGCCATCAAAGAGAATGCCTTCTCAAAATGCACTTCTTTACATGAAATATCGCTACCAAAATCTTTAAAATTAATCGCTTCGAAAGCTTTTGCAAACTGTACATCGTTGAAAACAGTGACTATGCTTAATCCCATGGTATCTGTTAGCGATGATGCATTTGAAGGATGTATTTTCAGTTATGAACCTCCACGAGAAGAGGATGCAACAGATACTGAAGATTTTATTTACTCCGTAGAGCGCAAAGGAACGATAACTATTACCGGCTTTTCTGGAAATCAGGAACGTGTTGTGATTCCAAGTATGATCAATGGTCATGTAGTTACCACGATAGGAAAAGGAGCATTCCAGAATTGTAAGTACTTGGTCGAGATATCTATGTCAGATTACATAACAACAATGCAGGGTGATTCTTTTAGAGACTGCATTAGTCTGAAGAAAGTGCATTTATCCGATAATATCTCAAAAATAGTTACGACAAGTTTTAATGGTTGCATTAGTTTACAAGAGATCAATATTCCGGACAGTGTGACGGAGCTAAAACATTCTACATTTAAAGATGCACCACTAAGAACGCTGCACATCGGTAAAGGGCTTTCGACAATCGATACTAAAGCGTTTTATTGGGGGGATTTCGATTATAGAACCCAAAAGAGAACTACTCGTGCCATTAATGCGATTAATGTCGATTCTACTAATCCGTATCTAAAATCTATAGACTCTATGGTGCTTTCGAAAGATGGGAAACGACTTCTGGCAGTTCTTGGCAACATGAATCATATTCCTGTGCCCGAAGGAGTTGAATCAATAGAGAGCAATGCCTTTGCAGGACTTTCATTTTTATCAGATACTAGCTTACCAGATTCTTTGGTTACAGTTCGAGAAAAAGCTTTTGCCGGGACATCTCTGAGAAGTATAACATTTGGCTCTAAGGTTAAAAAGATAGAAGCAGGTGCTTTTTTTTTTTGTGAAAAGCTGACTTCTGTTTTATTTGGAGAAGGCCTTGAAGAGATAGGTGATGAAGCGTTTGTAGGGTGTCCGATT
>CACYBS010000273.1 GCA_902772725.1 Erysipelothrix rhusiopathiae | reverse complement strand
GACCAAACAAATATAGAAAGGAACTGTATTCTATGCCCGATTCAAATTCTATACGATTAACTCTCAATCTGAAAGAGCCTAATATCTATTTCGATGATAATTACCTCAATCTTGAAGACATCAAGGGTGTCCGTTCATTGGTCTACACCGGCACTCTTACCTACGCTACGCCGGATGTCTGCCCTGTCTTTAGCTGTATGTTTTACGGGAGCTCAATAATTCTTTAGAAGGGTACGAAAACCACCCAAATCTTTCTTCTTTTAGCTTCAGGATAGAAGCAACCAATTTATAAAATCGTGATAACCAAAATTGGTTACCTTTATGATAAAATCTACAGGTCACTGATTTATATATAAATTAAACCTATTGCCTGTTTTCGAATAAATGTTCAAGTAGTTTTTCGTCTTTTGCTGAAAAATCCAAGAATTCCCCTGAATGTGTTGCTGAAATTGACTTAGGGAGAGACCAATAATCACCATATAAAATCGTCAAATACTTATCATTGTTTTTATATGAATTATACTTTTCTCCTTCAAAATTTACATTATTTGTAATTATTGGAAAATAGTCACTAGAATTCAGTATTTTAACTGGATCCCTAAATGGCTGTTCAAGCTCAATCCCTGCGCAGAAAAAATCCTTCTTTCCGTTTGGATTAAATTGCATATAATACTTATCAATATAACAGTCAGTTAATTCTTTTACCGGTTCGTCTAAAATCTCATACGATGTTGGCCGAGTATTTCCCGAAAATGTGAATCCATAATGTTTAAACAGTTTATATAATTCATTTTGATAATCTTGATGAAGGACCTTTGTTTGAGGCCATATATTTTCAATACTATCTTCCCCAATATCTATAAAATCACGCGTGAATATATCTACATAAAACTGATCACTCTCTTTTAGTTTTACTTTGTACACGAACCCGGGTTCTGAACTGCTTCCTAAATATCTAAAATATCTTTTTAGAACCAATTCCTCATGTTGATTTAGTAATGCTTCAAGTTTATTAAAATCTTCTCTGAACATTACGATATCCACATCATCGTCCCATGGGATAAAACCTTCATGCCGTATGCTTCCTAAAAGAGTGCCGCCATCCAATATGAATTGAATTCCGTTAGCATCACATAGATCTTTTAGTTTTCTCAATATATAATTTGATCCAAGTTGAAAGATCCTAACATTACCTGTTGCCTTCGGCAACTCCTTAAAGATACGTTTTTTTAATTCCAGCTCCGTTTCCTCATCGTTCTTATTTAAGCAAAAGAGTAAATATTCATATTTTTTATCAATTTGATCCGCCCGATTTTCCATTGAACTTAATCTTTTGTTTATTTCATTGATTTCAGAAAGAATTACATCTCTTGCTCTATACGTCGGAAGTATTCGCTGCATCGCTTTTTTTATCCACATATGTTCCTTACCTGAATATCCCTAATTTGGACAATTCCCCAATTCTTTTGATCCCAAACAATCGTTTCATCTTGCCGTATAGCAAAATTCAATCCATGGACACAATCCGCATTTATGTTTGCTCCAAATTCATTTTTCTCAAAAAATGTGTAATTTGTCGTATATTCTCCTGGAGCTAACCAATCAATACCAAATTCAATTGTGACATTAGCCTTTTCTCCACTTTTCCCTGAATAAAAATTATATATGAAGCCTGTTCCAATTGGAGTTCGATCTGTATGAAGAACCTCTATCCTTACACATAAATTTTTTATATCTTTTTCATTTATCCAATCAATTTTCAAGTGGATTTTTTCGCCTTTATCGAACCAAACTGTATCTTTATCTAAGTATTGTGCAGATAAAGTCATCACTTTCGTATCATGGAGCCATTTTAGACGTGGAATTTTACTGTAATCAATGGACACTTGTGTATCAAAGCCTGTTTCCATATAGTAATTAATTGCCTTTTCCACATTACCATCAAATATTACCTTTCCTTCATCTAAAACTACACATCTATCACAAAGCTGTCTGATGGTATTCATATTATGACTGACATATAAAATGGTGCGCCCTTCTAAATCCGCCGCATCACGCATTTTAGAAAGACATTTTTGTTGAAAAGCCATATCGCCTACTGCCAATACTTCATCCATAATCATTATTTCCGAATCAAGATGAGCTGCCACAGAAAAAGCAAGCTTAACATACATCCCGGAAGAATATCTTTTCACAGGTGTATCAATAAAATCTCCAACTTCCGAGAATTCTATAATCTGATCCATTTTGGCATCAATCTCTGACTTTGTCATTCCGAGAATAGCGCCATTCATATAAATATTCTCTCTTCCTGTCATTTCACCATGAAAACCTGTTCCAACCTCTAACATGCTGGTTATTCTTCCATAGATATCGATTGTTCCTTCAGTAGGAGCTGTAACACGACTTAACAGTTTTAATAGCGTACTTTTCCCTGCTCCGTTTTTCCCAATAATACCTACAGCCTCACCCTGCTTAATCTCCAAATCAATACCGTTTAATGCCATGAAAGACTGGCCAATTAACCTTTGATCAGACCCTATTTTGCTATTTGGGTCTTCTTTTCCTCTTTTTCTCGCCCACCAAGATTGAAGATCCCCCTGAAGTGTACCTCCACCAATTTGACCCAAACGATATTGCTTTTTGACTCCTGCCATTTTTATCGCTACATCATTTTTCATATTCACATCCTCAAATGGTATCCATGAACGTCTTCTCAACTCTATTAAAGAGAAGTATTCCGAACAATAAGACAACTACAGTTATTATCGTTGTAATCATCCACCAAAATAAACTTATTTCTCCAACCCCCAAGAAAAGATATCTGAATGTTTCAAGAGCCTGAGAAACCGGATTGATATGTATAATTGTTTTTAGTAATGAATTCTTTATTTGAGACATAGGATATACAACTGGTGTACCATACATCCAAAGCGAAACCCCAAATCCAACCAGAATACCAAGATCTCTGTATT
>CACYBS010000272.1 GCA_902772725.1 Erysipelothrix rhusiopathiae | reverse complement strand
TTTTTTCACTTTTTTATCAAAAAAAAAGGCAACCACAATTTCTGTGATTACCTTGATATGTCCTCACTCTTAACTGAATGACATTGGAGTAATTCGCCTTCTTTGTTTATTCACCGTATGTTTCTACGCGGATAACACCGTCAATATTTTTGATCTCATTCATAGTTTCATCGCTCATTTTTCCGGACATATCCACAATTGTATAAGCAATTTCACCACGTGATTTATTGACCATGTTGTTGATATTTACTTTTTCTTTACCTACAGCAGCTGTAATCTGAGAAAGCTGTGTCGGAATGTTTTTATGGAAGATACATACACGATGACCGCCATTGTAGTCTAAGATGCAGTTTGGCATATTAACAGAGTTTTTGATGTTACCGTATTTCAGGTAATGTTTCATTTCCTGGCAGGCCTTTACTGCACAATTGAGTTCGCTTTCTTCGGTAGAGGCACCTAAATGCGGCATACCGATTACGTTTTCGTTTTTCATCAGTTCAGCAGTAGGGAAGTCAGTTACATACTTGGCAACTTTACCGCTTTCTAATGCTTCAAGGATATCTTCATTGTTTACTAACGGTCCACGCGCGAAGTTTAAGATCTTTACGCCTTCCTTCATGATGGCGATGGAATCTTTATTGATAGTATCCTTTGTAGAATCATTCAAAGGAACATGTAAAGTGATGAAATCACACTTACGGAAAATATCTTTAATATCCTTTACATGGATTACGTAGCGGGAAAGATCCCATGCGTTATCTACAGATAAATAAGGGTCATATCCATATACTTCCATACCGAAGCGCAAAGCCAGGTTGGCAACACGGATACCGATTGCGCCAAGTCCGATGATACCAAGAGATTTACCCATTAATTCATTACCGGCATATAACTTTTTCTGTTTTTCTACTGTCTTTAATAAATATGGATTATCGGTTTGGGTCTTTGACCATTCAATACCGTGATAGATATCACGACTTGCCAGTAACATTCCGGCAAATACGATTTCTTTTACGGCATTGGCATTGGCACCCGGTGTGTTAAATACAACGATACCTTTTTCTGTACATGCTTCTAAATCGATGTTGTTGACACCGGCACCGGCACGGCTGATAGCCTTTAATTCCGGGTTGTACTCGATGTCGTGAAGGTTGGCACTGCGTACCACAATTCCTTCCGGATTTTCCATATCGGCAGAATATTCAAATTCGCTGTCAAATTCGTTTAAACCTAATTCGGCAATGTTGTTGTAAAGTTTAATCTTATGCATATTATGCGTTCTCCTCTTCGAATTTCTTCATGAAGGCAACTAATTTTTCAACACCTTCGATTGGCATAGCGTTATAGATAGATGCACGCATACCACCAACAGATCTGTGACCTTTTAAGTTCACAAAGCCGGCAGCTTCTGCCTCTTTGATGAATTTTGCGTTTAATTCATCGCTGTCTGTTACAAACGGAACATTCATTAAAGAACGATCTTCTTTACGAACAGTACCGTGGAACATCTTAGAAGAATCTAAGAAATCATATAATACAGCAGCTTTCTTTTCGTTTCTTTCTTTCATTGCCTCTAAGCCACCCATTTTCTTGATCCATTTGAAGACTTTTCCGCAAATGTAGATTGTGTAGCATGGAGGTGTGTTGTATAAAGAATCAGCATCTGCCTGCGTTTTCCATTTCAACATGGTCGGAGTGCCTTCTAATACATCATCCGTAATTAAATCTTCACGGATTACCGCAATAACTACACCTGCAGGACCTACGTTTTTCTGTACGCCACCGTATACTACGGCATACTTTGAAACATCCATTGGCTCTGATAAGAAGCAGGAAGATACATCGGATACAAGATCTTTTCCTTTTGTGTTAGGAAGGGTCTTAAATTTTGTACCGTAGATTGTATTGTTTTCGCAGATATATACATAATCCATATCATCTGTGATTGGTAAATCGGAGCAATCCGGGATATAAGAGAAAGTCTTATCTGCAGAAGATGCTAACTCAACAGCTTCACCGTAGATTTTTGCTTCCTGGAATGCTTTCTTAGCCCATTGACCGGTAATGATGTAACCGGCTTTTTTGTTTTTCATCATGTTCATCGGAACTTCCGCAAAGAACTGGGAAGCACCACCCTGAAGGAATAATACTTTATAGTTATCCGGAACGTTTAATAATTCACGGAAATCTTTTTCTGCTTCTTTAATGATATTATCGTAAACTTTAGAACGATGTGACATCTCCATAACGGATTGACCGGAACCCTGGTAATCCAGCATTTCTGCTGCAGCTTCTTTTAATACTTCTTCCGGTAAAACCGCCGGACCGGCGCTAAAGTTATAAACTCTTGTCATACTCTCACCATGGCAGATAATTCTGCCTTCCTTTCTGTCAACAAGAACGATTATACTATTTATAAATAATAATGCAAGCAGTTGTTAATTAAATATAAACATATGTTCACGAAATATGAACAATAATGAAATAGTGGTAAAGAAAAAGAGACTTTTTCAAAGGTTGATGTGTTTTCTTCGGTTAAACTTATTTCTTTATGTTAAAATATCAGCATGAATAAAGAGAAAAAAGGAAAGAAAAAGATTCGTTTCGTGTCTGTTCTTCTCTTAGTCATGTGCTTAGCGGTCGTAGGATTAACTGGATATACGTATATGACAATCAAGGGGGTTTCATTCCATCTTCCTAAGATCAGCTTCTTTGACAAAAAAGATAAAGAAGAGGAAACGACAGGAAAAGAGCCATCTTCTTTCACCTTTATCGGTGTAGGGGATAATTTAATTCATGGAGCTATCTGGTACCAGCAGGAACAAGCTGGAATATCACCGTTCAACTTTGATGCGGATTATGAATTGACACTTCCGTATTCACAAGGTGCAGATTTAGCTTTTATTAATCAGGAAACAATTTGTGCCGGTGCCGTTCAGGAATTGTCACACTATCCGATGTTTAACGGACCGACGGAGATCTTGGATGCGGTAGCTAATGCCGGATTTGACTGGATGGCAGTCAGTTCCAATCATACGATGGATGCCGGACCGGATGCCTTACTCTATCATCTTCAATATATTCAGGATACTTATCCGGATATGCGTGTTACCGGTTCTCACTTAAGTGAAGAGGCAGCCAATACGCCGATTGTGATTGAAGTGAATGGAATCAAGGTTGGACTTCTTGGAATGACTTATGGTCTAAATGGAATGATGTTACCGGAAGATATGCCGTGGCTTGTAGATATCACGGATGAAAATTTAATTCGTGAGCGCATGGCACAGTTGGATGAAGTCAGCGATGTTCAATTGGTATCAATGCACTGGGGTACAGAGTATTCCAATGATGTCGATGACAACCAGAGAGAATTAACAACATTATTAAATGAATTAGGTGCTGAAGTTATTATCGGAACGCATCCGCATGTAATTGAAACCGCAGAGATCTATCATGGTGATAAGCAGGATACCTTAGTTTATTATTCATTAGGAAACTTCTTAAGTGCCCAGGACGCTCCGGAGCGTATGGTAGGTGGAATGGCTAACTTCACATTGAATTATGATTTCGATACAAAGACAACTACATTTACTGATGTAAAATTCATTCCAACTATTACATGGTATGACAATGCATGGAACTTTAGAACAACAACAATTCATGAGTACACAGAAGATTTGGCAGCTACACACAGCTTAGGTGTAACAAGAGAATTTGTTCAAGAGTATGTATCAGGTGTTGTCGGAAGTCCGGAGGGAATTGAGGTTGTTCTTGAATGACAGGACAGAAAACCGTAGCAGAAAATCGTCAGGCACGACATGAATATGAGCTGTTCGACCGTTTTGAAGCGGGTATTGAATTAAAGGGTACTGAGATCAAAAGCATTCGAAAAGGTAAGGTTCAGTTAAAGGACAGCTATATCAGCATCGTGAATGGGGAAGCGTATATTAAAGGTATGCATATCTCTCCTTATGAATTTGGAAACCGATTCAATCATGAGGAAACAAGAGATAGACGTCTGCTTCTGCATAAAAAAGAAATCTTAAAACTAGATCAATCTTCCCGTTTAAAGGGATATACCGTTGTACCTTTACGCATCTATTTATCGAAGGGTCTTGCGAAAATGGAGATTGCCTTGGCAAGAGGTAAAAATCTTCATGATAAGCGGGAATCTCAGAAAATAAAAGACGCGAAAAGGGAAATTGAAAAGGCCTTGAAAAAACAGTACTAAGATGATATTCTTAGTACCCACGGGGGTGTTTTTGGTATTCGATGAGTAAACGTTTGGATTGAGCCACAGCCGCGAAGGAACGCGTTATAACCAACTTAAATTAAACGCTAAAACAAATTTTGCTAACATCTTTGGTGCAAACCAGAGCTTAGCTTTTGCTGCTTAATTTTAGTCTAAGTTGACTTGCAGCCTGCCCGTTAGATTTCGCTTTCTTATCTGATGGGATGTGTCTCGAAAAGAAGCTAGAAGTTACGCCTGATCAGCCTCTGTCTTTGAACCACCGTTGATCAACCCATATGTGATCGTGTCCATCCGATGCATATGGTGATTTGATGGAATAAGCTGTAAACGCTCTCTCGTGGGACTTTACTTAGACAGGAGTTCGACCCTCCTCACCTCCACCACAAGAAAGTTAAAAGTGTCAAAAATGCTTTA
>CACYBS010000271.1 GCA_902772725.1 Erysipelothrix rhusiopathiae | reverse complement strand
TTTTTTCACTTTTTTATCAAAAAAAAAGGCAACCACAATTTCTGTGATTACCTTGATATGTCCTCACTCTTAACTGAATGACATTGGGATATTATCCCTTCTTTTTTTTTACAACAGTTTATTTAAGAAAATAAAGTATTGAATTTTAGAAGATATTCTATAAAATAATAACTAACATTAAAAACGTTGAAGAAGAATAGTAATATAATGCAGAAATTATAGAAAGCTGTTGGAGATGGAAATACAGTATTTTGAGTTATATGAATGGGCTTCTGAGTCCGGACAGAAACAGAATTGGAGTATGAACGGCGGAGCAGCACTCCGTTATCAAATGAAATGAAGCGGATACAATTTGTATCAATATGGGTGGCACCGCAGAAGTAAACTTTTGTCCCAATACGATGGAAAAGGGATAAAAGTTTTTTTTATTCCTTTAGAAAAAAAAGGAGGAAATTTTATGTCTGAAAAAGTAATTCCAACAAAAATTTATTTAGAAGAAAGTGAAATTCCTAAACAATGGTACAATCTTCGCGCTGATATGAAAAACAAGCCGGCTCCCCTATTAAATCCGGCTACGGGTAAACCGGTGGTAGCTGAAGATTTGCTGCCTGTTTTCTGTGAAGAATTGGTGAATCAGGAACTGGATAACGATACTCCGTATTTTGATATCCCGGAAGAAATTCAAGAGTATTATAAAACCTTCCGCCCTTCCCCATTATATCGTGCATATCGTTTGGAAAAGGCACTGGGAACGCCTGCTCATATTTACTACAAATTTGAAGGTAATAATACAAGTGGATCGCATAAATTAAATTCTGCATTGGCACAGGCATATTATGCCAAAAAGCAGGGTTTAAAAGGCGTCACAACCGAAACAGGAGCCGGACAATGGGGTACTGCTCTTTCTATGGCATGTGCTTATTTTGACCTGGACTGCAAAGTGTATATGGTAAAAGTTTCTTACGAACAAAAACCGTTTAGACGTGAAGTAATGCGAACTTACGGAGCCAGCGTTACCCCTTCCCCATCCACTACAACCAATGCCGGACGTCAGATTTTAAAAGAACATCCGGATACTACAGGAAGTCTTGGATGCGCTATTTCTGAAGCAGTGGAAGCAGCCGTATCTCAGGAAGGATATCGTTATGTCTTAGGAAGCGTATTAAATCAGGTTGTACTTCATCAATCTGTGATCGGTTTAGAGACACAGGCAGCACTTAAAAAGTTAGGTGTGGAACCGGATATCATTATCGGATGTGCCGGCGGCGGATCGAACTTAGGTGGATTAATTGCTCCGTTTATGGGAGAAAAATTACGCGGTGAAAAAGATTATCGAATCATCGCGGTAGAACCGGCTTCCTGCCCTAGCCTAACACGAGGTGTATATGCATATGATTTCTGCGATACAGGGAAAGTAACACCTCTGGCGAAGATGTATACATTAGGATGTGATTTTATTCCGAGTGCTAACCATGCCGGCGGTTTAAGATACCATGGAATGAGTCCAATCTTATCGCAGTTATATCACGATGGATATATGGAAGCTGTATCGGTTGAACAGACTTCAGTATTTGAAGCAGCTACTCAATTTGCCAGAACAGAAGGAATCCTTCCTGCTCCGGAGAGCAGTCATGCGATTCGTGCTGCCATCAACGAAGCATTGAAATGTAAGGAGTCCGGCGAATCAAAAAATATCGTATTTGGCTTAACAGGAACCGGATACTTCGATATGACGGCTTATGAAAACTACAATAACGGTACGATGATTGATTATATTCCTACGGATGAGGATCTCCAAAAATATATTCAAAAATTACCAAAGATTGACTAGAAGTGCTGAAAAAAAAGCACTTCTTTTTTCATATGAAAAATCACAAATAATTAAAAAAATGCTTTATATAAAGCAGAAATCCGATTTTTAAAAATCATAGGAAAAGAGAAAACTTGAAATGTGTTTTGATTATGTTATAATGAATGAGCTACTACAATGGTATCTTATGAATCAGGTCAGGTCGGGAACGAAGCAGCCTTAAGTAAGCTCTGTCATGGGTGGTAGCGTTTTTTATAGGAAATGAATATGAACGAAGAAAAGTGGATGAAAGAGGCATTAAAAGAGGCTCATAAAGCGTTTGAAAAGGATGAGGTTCCGATTGGATGCGTTATCGTCAAGGACGATAAGATCATTGCCCGTGCGTATAATAAGCGGGAGATGAAACAATCCGGTATCGCTCATGCAGAAATACTTGCGATCGAGAAAGCTTGTAAAAAGCTAGGAAGCTGGCGGCTGGATGGATGTGATTTATATGTTACTCTGGAGCCCTGCCCTATGTGTGCCGGAGCTATAATTCAATCGCGGATCAGAAAGGTTGTGTTTGGTGCTTCCGATCCCAAAGGAGGATGCGTTGGATCCTGTATCAATTTATTTAATGTTCAGGGATTTAATCACTATCCATTTTACCAATCCGGTATCTTTCAGGAAGAGTGCTCCAACCTTCTGAAAACGTTCTTTAAAAGAAAGCGAAACAAGGCCTAGTGCCTTGTTTTTATATGTTATAATTAGGAGGTCAGAAAGGAGGTACTTATGGCATATCAGGCATTATACAGAAAATATCGACCTACTGAATTTGATGAGGTTGTAGGTCAGAAACATATTGTACAGACTTTAAAAAATGCCGTCGATAGAAATCGTATTGCCCATGCGTATCTATTCTGCGGACCAAGAGGAACAGGAAAAACTTCCATCGCAAAAATATTTGCCAGGATGTTGAATTGTGAAGACCCTAATCATAAACCATGCGGAAAATGTTTGAACTGCCAGATGGCTTTAAATGGTTCGCATCCGGACATCATTGAAATCGATGCTGCTTCAAACAATGGAGTGGATGAAGTCCGTAATTTAATTGATAAGGTTAAGTATGCTCCCCTTCAAGGTAAATATAAGGTCTATATTATCGATGAAGTTCATATGATGTCTACAGGAGCATTCAATGCGTTATTAAAGACAATTGAAGAACCTCCTGCTCATGTGATTTTTATTTTTGCGACAACAGAACCTAATAAAGTCATTCCGACCATTATATCCCGCTGTCAGAGATTTGATTTTTCTAAAGTACCTTTATCAGAAATCCAAAAAAGATTAAGAGTGGTATGTGAAAGTGAAAAGATCAATATTGATGAGAATGCGATTCGTTTGATTGCTCAATTGAGTGATGGAGGAATGCGTGATTCCCTATCCATCTTAGATCAATGTACGGCATACTGTGTGAATTCGATTACAGAGGATGATGTTCGACAAATCTATGGAGTAATTACTACAGATGATATCGGACAGATCTTCCATGCGGCATATAAGAGAAATGTTGATGAATTAATATCCAAGCTTCAAAATGCAGATGATAAAGGAATGGATTTAAGAAGGTTAACTCAAAGCTTCATTTCCCTTTTAAAGGATAGCATCATCCTGGATTATTCACCGGAATCTAAATTGGTATCGGATAATCATAAAGAAGTCATCAATAAATATTTCATTGAATCTCCTTCTCTATTCCGAGTGGAATTAATGAATGAATTAATGGATTCATACAACAAATTTAACTTTGCGTCTTCTGTATTGGACTATTTAGAGGCTGCGATATTAAAGCCAATCTCAAAATCATATGAATCCCCTGTCCGTGAAACGGTTAATATTTCTGATGTGAAACATGAAGATAATATGAAACCGGATACGAAAGGAACGGAATCGTCATATGATAAGGTTTCTGAAAATCCGAAATATTTTGAGAAAACGCCTATTTTAGAGGATAAAAAGGAAGAAATTGAAGAAAAAAATATATCTGATGTTTCACGTGAAACATTAGAACAGATTGAAAAAGCAGAAAGTAAAATCATATTAAACGATGAATATGTGATTCAGCTGCTTGTAGGAGCCAATAAAAGAGAAAGACAATCCGATAATGAGAAAATTAATGAAAAGGATGTATATCTATCGGATTTAAAGTATGGAAAGTTCGCTTCCCTATTGCGGGATATGAAAATCATAGCGAGTGGAAATAATTATATTGTAGTGAATGTACGCAACGAAATCATTGCGAAGGAAATCAATGAGATGCAGTTAAATGAAGGATTTGAATCCTTTATGAATGTAATATTGGGAAAGCCTAAAAAAGTCTTTGCGATTGATAATGCACAATGTTCAAGAGTAGTTGATGAGTTTAAGGAGAGAATGATCAATGGTACATTACCGGAACCGGCTGAGGTTATCATTCACTCCAAGCACATTGAAGCAGAAGAAGAACAGACTCCGGAATCGATGATGAAATCATTGTTCCCAAACATTGAAATCATCGATGATTGACATCTTTTATCTGCTCATATGAATTGTAGAAAGGAGTATAGATCCGGATGCATAAGCGGAAGGATAGAAGTTGAATATGTATCCTGAAAAATTTGAAGAGTTGATACATGCGTTCACAAAGCTGCCCGGTGTAGGATATAAGACTGCTGAAAGATATGCATTCACCTATTTAAATTGGGATGATGAGACCAAAGCTCAGTTTATGGAAGCGGTAGAAAACGCACAGAACGGAATTAAAAGATGTACTGTATGCGGTAATCTCAGCGACGGTGATAAATGTGCTATTTGCAGCGATGTGAACAGGAATAGGAATATCATATGTATTGTTCAGAACCCTAAAGATATATCCGCTATTGAAAATATGCAGGAATATAATGGTGTATATCATGTATTAAACGGATTGATCAATACATCAAAAGGGATATTACCTGAAAATCTAAATATAGATAGTTTAATCAAGCGCGTGGATGATAATGTAGAAGAAGTGATTATTGCCACCGATCCAACTATGGAAGGAGAAACGACTGCTTTATACATTCAAAAGCTGCTTGGAGATACTACTCATGTCACCAGACTGGCACATGGTATACCTGTAGGCGGACATCTGGACTATACTGATTCCATGACATTGTTGAAAGCGTTCGAAAACCGCAAATAAAGGAATAATCGAATAAATGACTAATCGTATGAGTAGAATATGAACATTCATACGATTTTTTTGTGTTCAGTTCCCTATATTAATCATATGATTTTAAATAATTATTCATATATTTATCACATGGACTATTAAAACATTCAAATAGATATGTTTTAATAATATCTGAACAATATATGAAAATCAGATAATAAAATATGATTTTCATATTTAGATTTCCAATTCATATGAATTGTCACATTTATGATATTTCCGAGTGTGATTATCATATGACTATAATTTTATGGGCAGAAATCAAATGTGAATTCTATTTCAAAATCATATGAATGTAAAAACGTAAATAATCATATATGAAAAAGGGTTATGAAAATCCTGTGATATGGTAGAAATAAAAAGTGAGTTGTGATATAATACAAAACACACGATTATGAAAATCATAGGAAAGGAGAATTGTATGGCAGACAGCGATCAGATGATAGATGTATATTATGATATGGATATTTCACAAATTTGTCAGCATTTTTCCAAGTCCCGGAATACCGTCGATAAAGCAGTTGCGAAATTGGTAAAAGATTATCCCGATAAAGGATATAAGTATAAAAGTGAAGAAACAAAGCGGATTACGATAACTGCCGAAGGTGTCGAAAAGCTGGCTGGATATTTCCGAAAAGAAAAACATGAAGTATCTACTGTAGAGATGGAGCTTCGGTATGAAAATGAAAAGCTAAAGGCTATCATTGAAGAAAAAGAAAAATCACAATCAAAAATTGAAGAATTATATCGTGAAAGATTAGCTATTGAATTGGAAAAAAGTAAACAGACATATTTGTTGGAAACCCAATCCAAAGAGAATCAAATTCAGCAGCTGGAGCTTCAAAATAGGAATTTAGAAATAGAGAGGGAAAACCTACGCTCTAAAAATTCTGATTTAGAATCTGAAAATTCACAACTTGAATCTGAAAATCATATTCTTAAGGAAGAAAAAGAAAAAGTGGATGATCTTCAAAGACAGCTGGATGATTATAAAAGAAAAGAAGAAACCTATAATTCAAAAGGTCTCTTCTATCGGTTATTTAATAAGTTTTAACTTCATAGCCCTGGAGAATTTTCCGGGGTTATTTTTTATATAATGCAGTCCATATGGTGCCAAAATAGCGTTGAAAGCAGTGATTCCATCATGCTCTTTCGTATATTCATATTCCAATTCATAATCTACATAGTTTTCAAATATAGTCTTATCTACACAGAATTCCGCATTTTCTAATATAAGAACACTTCTTTCAGTAGTAAAAGAGAGTATTTTTTCTACATCCTGTGGAATTCCGTATTTATTCAACCAGCCTAGAATCTCAGGATCTCTTATATCCTGAATTCGATCCACATCGATTTCTTTTTCATATTCGATATGTGTAATCGGATCTGTTCTTATTTTTAAAGTAAAGATGTGTTTACCATCTTTCTTTCGTATTCTCATGGCACCGTTGGCTGCTCTTACTTTACGGTCAGGTGTATCGTAAAAGGTATTTGTCTGTATGAATTTTTCTGAAAATTCATATGAATGGAGAATTCTTTTGTATTGATCTTCTGTAATGAGTATTTTTAATTCACGTTCAATTTGGTTGTACATAAATATTACCTCTTTCATATGCTGCTTTTCATATGTTACAATCGTTTACGTGAAAAGGAAAGTGATTATATGCGATTCTTAACAATCGAAAGAGATGATGAAAATTCTGTTAAAGTATCTAAAGAGTTGATTCAGAAATGCGAAAATATCGGTTGGAAATATTCTGAATCAGATCCTGAAGTTATTTTATCTGTCGGTGGAGATGGTACATTATTAAGAGGCATTCATGACTATATCGATAAATTAGATTCTCTGTATTTTGTTGGAATCCATACCGGAACACTTGGTTTTTATACAGATTATACGCAGACAGAAATTGATCAGTTCATTTTGGATATTCAAAAAAATCAAATGACATATGAAAATATGCCTCTTTTAGAAGTGTATCTTCCGGAGATTAGAGAAACATTCTATGCGTTAAATGAAGTACGTCTTGTCAGTCCATCCCGTACTGTGCAGATGGATGTTTATATTGATGATGAATATTTCGAGCATTGTACAGGATCCGGTTTATGTATCAGTACGCAGGCGGGCTCTACCGCAATTAACCGTGCTTTACAGGGAGCTGTAATCGATAATGGTTTGCAGGTACTGCAGCTATGTGAAATTATGCCTATTTCACATCATATGCATCATTCTTTACGCAGTCCATATATTATGAAGGCAGACCGCGTTATTCGAATCCATTCACGAAACCTTGATTACGTGAATATGTGTTATGATCATAAAGAACATCCTTTAAAGGATATTCATGAAGTGATTATTCGTACATCGTTAAAAAAAGCACGGTTTGCCAGATACAAACCGTACTCTTATTTAAAAAGAATTAAGAATCTATATTAATTATTGTTTCACCTTACGCATTCTTACTTTGCGCTTTGGAAATTCGATTCTTCTGAATTTTAAATTTTTAGGTAACTGAGGCCATTCTAAACGGATGGTCTTTTTTGCCGGCGGAGATAAATTCAAAATAATCGCAAAACAGATAAAGTAGGAAAGGATACTACTTCCACCATATGAAATTAACGGCAAAGTAATACCGGTTATAGGAACAAGTCCTACAATCATACCTAAATTCTGAAGCTGCTGATATGCCAGCATGGCAATAACACCGATCACAATATATCGATCCATTCTATTCTTTGTGCTGTATGCGATTCGGCAGAGATATAAATCTAACAGAAGGCATACAAATAGAATAAACGATGTACCTACTAAACCGAAACACTGTCCTACAGCCGCAAAGATAAAGTCTGTATGTGCTTCCGGAATGGCAATGATATTTGCCTGCATTCCATATCCGGTAATGCCGGCGCTTCCCATCGACAACAAAGCAGTATATAACTGGTTTGAACTACCCTGGATATGACTTTCCGGTTCCAGCCATGCTTCGATACGCTGCAGACGATACGCTGATATGATCGAAGATAACAGGGAAGGGTAATTAAAATATAAGAAGAAAAATGTCAAAATTGCTAATATCAACAAAATAAAGATAATCCAAATATACTCTTTTCGAATACCGGAGCAGATTACCAGAACCAAAGTATTCACAAACATGATAATCGCAACACCGGCATCCGGCTGAAGGAATACCAGTACTAACGGCGGCAATAATACCTTTGAGATTTCAACAATCAAACGTATATCATCTTTTCGTGTTGGGTTTGGATAGCGTGCCTGATGATCCTGAATGATTTGGGATATCATAATAATCAATACGATTTTAATAAATTCACTTGGCTGAAAGCTTCCAATCAGCGGGATGATAAACCAGGATACCGCACCGTTAATCGGAGGAGCCATCGGCAGATAAAAGTGGAATAGATTAAAAAAGATTCGTGAAACGAATAAATATATTAAGGTTCCTAATAATATATAATATATAGTTTTAACGTATTGAAATATTTTTTTGTTCTGTACAATCGACAAAAAGAATATTGCGATAAAACCGATGATATACCAAACTATCTGACGGATCATGTAAGAAGATCCGCTTCCGTCACTAATTAGGTTGAAAGCATTATATAAAGAGAATATACTGGTAAATCCCATTAACAGGATAATCGCGATCAATCCAATATCAAGCTTTATGGAGCGGTTTCCAAACTGAATCGTTTGTTTCACAAAATACCCCCTTCTGCATTTGTTCTCATAGAGTATATCATAATTCTAATTTCGGATTGAAAATTTTGTTATAATAGGGGCATTGGAGGTTGATTATGGCCGATAAAAAATACACACCGATGATGACACATTATCTGAAGTTGAAGGAAGAAAATCCGGATTCGATCTTGTTTTATCGCTTAGGTGATTTCTATGAAATGTTTTTTGAAGATGCTAAAACAGCCAGCCAGGAGCTTGATTTAGTCTTAACAGGGAGATCGGCAGGTGTCGGTGAAAAAGTACCTATGTGCGGTATCCCGTATCATGCAGCCAATTCCTATATACAGCGTCTTGTAAAAAAAGGATATAAGGTTGCCATATGTGAACAGTTATCAGATCCGGCCACCTCAAAAGGTTTGGTGGACCGCGGTATTATTAAGATTATTACACCGGGAACATGGATGGATGAAACCATGGATGCCAAGATGTCCAATTATCTGGCTTCTGTTTATGTAACATCCTGGGAAATATGCGTTGTGTTCTGTGAACTCAGTACCGGAGAATTACAATTCAAAACATTGGATCGATCGCTAATCAGCTTACAGAAAGCGTTGATGGAACAAAATGTCAGTGAAGTCGTTTTTCCGGTTAGTTTGGATAAAAGATGGAAGCAGGCATTAGAGGAAGATGAAAATATTCTGGTTTCTTATCAACGAAAAAGTGAACTGTCTGCAGAAGATGAACCACTGTTAGGAGAATATACTTCGCAAACATTAAGAAGTGCAATGGGGCAGTTGATGGGTTATTTAAACGATACCCAGATGCAGCATATTGATCATTTTATGCCGGTAGAGTCCATGGATGCCAAAGAAATTCTGGTGATGGATCTTGAGACCAAAAATCACCTGGAGTTAGTTACTACTCAGTCTTCCGGCCAGAGGGCACAGAGCCTCTGGGGATTTATGGACCGCTGTCAGAGTGCCATGGGATCCCGCATGTTAAAGCGCTGGATAGAAATGCCTTTGATCCATGCCGGTAAGATTGCCAAGCGTCAGCAGGCGGTTGCGGTACTTAAAAATGACTTTATGTTAAGAGATCAATTAAAAGAACACTTGGTCTATATATATGATATGGAACGACTCGCATCCCGTATGGCTTACGGAAATGCCAGTCCGCGCGACGTATTACAGCTTGTCGCTACCTTAGAACATGCCGGACCGATACTGCAGTTAGCTTCTGCTTTGGAATCGTATCCGGAATTTCAAACCATTCCGGATTGTCATGAGCTTCTGGAACAAATCCGGGGAGCAATTATCGAAAACCCACCTTTGACTCTTAAAGACGGCGGTGTATTCTGTGATGGGTATTCTTCCAAGTTGGATGAGCTTCGTGAAATGGCTGACCAGGGGAAGAACTTTATCTTATCCTTAGAGGCAAAAGAGCGGGAAAGAACCGGTGTCAAATCTTTGAAGATCGGATATAACCGTGTCTTTGGTTACTATATTGAAGTCAGAAACGGAAATTTGGGATCTATTAAAGATGAGTTTGGATATATCCCGAAACAGACACTTGCCAATGCGACCCGTTACGTAACGCAGGAATTAAAGGAAAAAGAAGAACAGATTCTGCATGCACAGGAAGAAAAGGTGAAACTCGAACAGGAGTTGTTTAAAGAGCTTTTACTGACCATAAAATCAAGATTGTACGATTTACACGCCTGTGCCAATGCGTTAGCTCAAATTGATATATTAAATGCGCTGGCAAACCTGGCTAACGATAAAGGATATGTATGTCCGGTTTTCCATCCGGAGAATACCGTTAAGATCATCGAAGGGAAACATCCTATTTTAGATGATCGCATGAAAAAGACAAAATATGTGTCTAATAACTGGACGATGGAAGATACACAGACAATCCAGTTGATTACCGGACCGAATATGGGTGGTAAATCCACTTATATGCGTCAAAACGCATTGATTGTGATTATGGCGCAAATCGGAAGCTTTGTTCCGGCCAAATCTGCCGAGTTACCGATATTTGACCGCATCTTTACCCGTATCGGTGCCAGTGATGATATTCTGACCGGTAAATCTACATTTATGGTTGAAATGATGGAGGCTAATACAGCGCTTCGCTTTGCGACCGAGCATTCCTTGATCCTTTTTGATGAGATTGGAAGAGGAACGGCAACCTATGATGGTATGGCACTTGCTCAGGCTATGCTTGAATATATTGATGAAGCCATCAAAGCGAAAACGTTATTTTCCACCCACTATCATGAATTGACCGATTTGGAAAATGAACATCCATCCATTGTAAATGTACATGTAGATGTTCGAGAGAATAAAAAAGATATCGAATTCAGATATCGAGTGATACCGGGAAAAGCGGATAAATCGTATGGAATCAATGTAGCCAGACTGGCTCATTTACCTAAGGTGGTGCTGGAAAGAGCATCTCAGTTATTAAAGGATTACGAGTCCCAGCAAAGAGAGACCGGATATCAGCCAAGTCTTTTTGTCATGGACAGTGTACAGCCTGAAAAATCAAAGCTGTTAGAGAGAATTGAAAATCTCGATGTAGATTCCATGTCACCTCGTGATGCGTTAGACTGTCTTTATGAATTAAAGAAGATGGCAGATGGAATAGATGATTAGAAAGAAGGAACGTGATGGGTAAAATTCATGTTTTAAGCGAACATCTTACCAATATGATCGCAGCCGGTGAAGTTGTAGAACGACCGGCAGGAATTGTAAAAGAATGTGTTGAAAACAGTATTGATGCCGGAGCAAAAGTTATCGAAGTAGAAGCGTATCAAGGTGGTATTGACCGCCTTGTGATTCAGGATGACGGTTCCGGTATGGACCCGGACGATGCGCATATGGCCTTCCAGCGCCATGCGACATCAAAAATGATCGATGAAGAAGATCTCTTTAATATACAGACTATGGGGTTTCGCGGAGAAGCCCTTCCCAGTATCGCCTCTGTGGCAAAGGTAGATCTGCAGACAAATGATGGAACCACTTCCACGCAGATCCGCTATTCCTATGGAAAGCTGGAACTGGAAGAGCAGTGTTCATGTCCATTAGGAACGCGTATTGAAATATCCGGCTTATTTTTAAAAACACCGGCAAGGTTCAAACATTTAAAAAGCACGAACTATGAATTTTCGATTATTGCGGATATGGTCAATAAGATGGCATTATCGCATCCCGATATCCGTTTTAAATTATCGCATGATGGTAAAGTTGTATTTCAAACAACAGGCAATGGAAATATTCAGGAAATACTGTACCAGATGTATGGCAGGGAAGTAGCCCAGGCTGCTGTACCTTTTGATGGAAGAAGTGAAGATTTTCATATTCACGGATATGCCGTTCAGCCAAAAATATCCCGTGCCACCAAGTATTTTATGTTTATCACAATGAATACCCGCCTGATTCGCAGTGTACCGATTCAAAAGGCCATTGTTGATGCATACAGTGACTTTATGCCGCCCAATCGTTTCCCGATTGTTGTGCTGCAGATTGATACGGATACACAATTGGTAGATGTCAACGTCCATCCTAATAAATGGGAAATCCGCTTATCGAAGCAGGCACAGCTTTTGGAATTAATTGAAAAAACGATTCGCGAGACATTTATAGAATCGCTCAAAACGGTAGAAATAAAGCCGCGGCCGCAGAAGACTTTTGAACAGCCAACCTTAAATTTTTCGTATCCGACACCACATCCAAGGCCGGTAACAGAAAAAAAGCCGGTGTCGTTTGGATTTGAAGATTATAAACCGGTTGCACAGCCGGAAATAAAAATTGAAGAAGAACCTCTGTATGTGCCAAAGCCGGAAGAGTTTATTCCTGAACCGGTGCAGGAAGATGAAATCGGAAAGGAATTTTTCCAGCATCTTCAGATTCTTGGACAGCATCATGATTCTTATATCATATGCACCAACCAGCATGGACTTGTCATCATTGACCAGCACGCTGCCCAGGAGCGTTATCACTATGAACAGCTTGTAGATACACTCAATAATCCGGTCACGCAAAAACAGCCATTGATGGTTCCTATCCAGCTGCATGTATCAGCAGATATCTTAGCTCAATTAGATAAGATCAATGAAAGCACAGCTTTCTTTGGGTTGGAATTTGAACAGTTTGGAAATGACCGCATTCTTGTAAGAGAGATTCCTCTCTGGCTGCAAAATGTTGACCAGGAACCATTCTTAAATGATCTGCTGGATTACTTTGTTCAAAATAATACAGTCGATATGAAATCATTACGAAAACATGTTTTGGCCACAACATCCTGCCATAGTTCGATTCGCTTTAACCGACCGCTCAGTATGGAAGAAATGAAAAAGGTCATTGTTGATCTGCAAAACTGCCGCCAGCCTTATCACTGTCCGCACGGAAGACCTACAGTCATCACTTTCAGCGATAAAGATTTATTTAAGGAGTTTGAACGTGGCTAAACAAAAGGTATTGTCGATTGTCGGTCCTACCGGTGTGGGGAAGACAGCGTTATCTGTAATTCTGGCAAAAAAATTCAATGGGGAAATTATATCCGCTGACAGCATGCAGGTATATCGAAAAATGGATATCGGAACCGCCAAGGTAACCGAAGAAGAAAAACAGGGCATTGAACATTATCTGGTCGATGTGCAGGATTACAGCGAACCATATAACGTAAAGATCTTTCAGGAAAAATGCCGTGAATCTATTGATAAAATTGTCTCTAAAAATAAATTTCCGATTATCTGCGGAGGTACCGGACTGTATCTAAAAGCCGCAATGTATGATTACGATTTTAAAGAGGAAGAAGAGGATACAGAATATCTTGATTTTTTAAGATCAAAATCAGACGAAGAGCTTTATGAAATGCTTCAAAAGGTGGATGAAAAATCTTTAGAAAAGATTCATCCCAACAACCGAAAACGGATTATCCGCGCTTTGATGATTGCCCATACCGGAGAAATCAAATCGGAAAGAGAGGCAAAACAGGAACATAAACCCATCTATGATGTTTTTTTCCTGGGACTTGATGTAGATAGAGAATTGCTTCATGAAAGAATCAATACAAGAGTAGACAAAATGTTTGATGCAGGGCTTGTCGAAGAGGTTACCGAATTATTTCAAGAGCCTGCGACTTGGGAATATACCAGTTTTCAGGGAATCGGATATAAAGAATTTAAAGATTATTTTGAAAAGACGCGTACATTAGAACAGGTAAAAACCGATATCAAAACCCACTCAAGACGCTATGCCAAAAGGCAGTATACCTGGTTTAAAAACCAAATGGATGTGTACTGGTATGATGCGTCAGATAGGGATAAGATGATAGAAGATATTGAAAGATGGTTGAATGATTGATTACTCAGAAAGGGATGAATTAAATGAAAAAGGTATTTATTCTTAATCCAATCGCTTCAAGGGATGGAAAATACCGGTTAATGAAGGAGATAAAGGAAAACTTTAAAGGCGAACAAATAATTATCGAAAAGACAAAAGAGCCCAAACACGCTTCCTTTATTGCACAGAAATATGCCTTAAAAAAGGAAGAACCGATTCATATGTTTTCCTGTGGAGGTGACGGTACCTTACATGAAGTGGTTAACGGCATCATTGGTGCTGATCACATTCAGCTCTCGATTGTACCGATTGGAACCGGAAATGATTTTATTAAATCCTTTGAAGGCATGACAAAAGAAGATTTTTTAAATTTTAAAGGCTATAAAAATCCTCTGGATATGTCTTGCGATGTATTAAAAGTCAATGGAGAATATGCAATCAATACGGTATCCTTTGGCTTTGATGTACATGTGGCAGAATATGCCAATATCTACAGCAAGAATCTCCCGGTTAAAGGGATTGTACCTTACTATATGGGAATGTTGTCCAGCTTAACCAAACCGCTTGGGGAAATATATCGCATCCAGATTGATGACACAAGACTGGAACCGGATTTATATTCCTTCCTTGTGTTCTGTAACGGAAGGTATTACGGAGGCGGCTATAAGCCGTGTCCGCAGGCTCTTGTCAACGATGGCATCATGGATGTCTGCTTGATCAAAGATGTAAAGAAATCGCAGATTGTTCGTTTTGCCTCGGCTTATAAAGAAGGAAAACATGCATCTCTTGTACCGGAAGCGGTAGAGACATATCATGCCAATACCGTACATATCGATACAGATAATAAAGAAATAACCTGTAATTTGGACGGCGAAATCCGGCAGGTAAAAAATCCAACCATTGAGATTGTACCGAACGCAATTCATTTGGCTATTCCGCAAATCTAATTAAAAAAGCTCATATTTCGTGTATGAGCTTTTTATAATGGGAAGGCTACAGCTTCTTCGTATAAGTTTTGTAGAATTTGAATGAAAGCCGAAACCGTTTCTCTATAATCTTCTTTATGTGTACAAAGAACACAGTCAAAATGTTCCGTGCACTCAAATGGAATCCACGCAAATTGGCCGCTATGATCATTTAAGAATCCCGGGGCAAGACAAACACCTAATCCTGCAGCTACATTGGTTAAGGTAGTATCATGGTCGGCGCTGTTAAAATATTGAATCTTTCCGGTATTGATCAAACGATGCTGAATAGTTTGTAAGGCGTGAGGGGACCCGCCTCCTACCATCAAAGTTCGGCCATAAAGATCTTCTTCATTAATTATATTTTTTTCGGCCAGGGGATCATCCCTTTGCGTAATTAAATAAATACGGCTCTCAAATAATTTATGCATGGTGACATCCGGAAGATGGTCAACCTGTTCTTTCAAGGCGAAAAGGATATCTGCCTCGTTTTGAAGAAAAACCTCCAACCCATGAGCATATTGAAATAAAGGAATCACTTGGATATGGGGATACTTCTCAGCAAAAAGACGCATTGCCTCAGGAAGATAATAAACCGATTGACGAACCGACATGCAGATGGATAAGGAATCCTTATATTTAGAACTGAAATTCTGTCCCTGTTCAATCGCACGCTTTAAATCTTCCCGCATATTCACAAGAAAATTGATAAATTGAGAACCGGCCGGTGTAAGCGAAGCCCCTTTGCCGCTTCTTTCAAAGATTTTAAAGCCGACCTCTTCTTCTAAAAGGCGGATCTGGTAGGAAAAAGTAGGCTGGCTGACATATAAATTATCTGCCGCTCTGCTGAAATTCAGCGTATGGGCTAGTTCAATACAGAAATCGATTTGTTTTGTGTTCATAGTTGTACCTCTATTTAAATTTTAAATCAATTATATAATTATTCAATTAGAATTTTTAATAACACACTTTTATAATGTAGCCATACAAACAAGGAGGTAAACAACATGGCAAAAGTATTAACTGCATTTTTCTCAAGAGCGGATGAAAACTACTTTGGAGGCTCGATGCGCTATGTAAAAGTGGGAAACACAGAAATTGTATGTAACAAGATTAAAGACATGATTGAAACAGATACATTTAAAATAGAAATGAAAAATCCATATTCACCGGTATATATGACCTGCATTGATGAGGCCAAGAAAGACCTTAAGAACAATGCCCGTCCGGAATTGGTAAGTTATCCGGATTCCATTGATGAATACGATACGATCATTCTGGCATATCCGAATTATTGGTCACATATGCCAATGGCAGTTTTCACTTTCTTAGAAAAGTATGATTTTTCCGGTAAGACGATTCTTCCGATTTGTACCAATGAAGGAAGCGGAATGGGAAGAACGGAAAAAGATATTCAAAAGGCTGCTCCAAAGGCAACCGTTAAAAAGGGATTGCCGATCACAGGATCTCAGGCAGAAAATTGCGATGCAGCCCTGAAGCGCTGGTTATCCGCAAACAAATTAATGTAAGGAGAGAACACAATGGAATATTTAGTATTGAACAACGATGTAAAGTGTCCGGTAATTGGACTTGGAACATTTATGTTGGCACCAAAAGATGCACAAAACAGCGTTAGAGAAGCATTAAAGATGGGATACTCTTTAATTGATACAGCTAACGCTTATGTAAATGAAAGAGCAGTAGGACGCGGCATTCAAGAAAGCGGCGTAAAAAGAGAAGATGTCTTTGTCTCTACAAAATTATGGCCAAGTGAATATGAAAATGAAAATGCGGTAGATGAAACCTTAGAGCGTTTAGGTCTTGATTATGTAGATTTACTTTATATTCATCAGCCGGCAGGAAATTGGATGGCAGGATATCGCCAATTAGAAAAGGCATATCGTGAAGGGAAAGCCAAAACAATCGGAATCTCAAACTTTGAAGGTGAATTCTTAGAAGAATTAGAAAAGAATTGGGAAGTTGTACCTCAATTTATGCAGGTAGAATGTCATCCTTATTTCAGCCAGAAAGAGCTTCGCAAGACAACGGATAAATATGGAATTCATTTGATGAGCTGGTACCCATTAGGACATGGAGATAAGTCATTGGTGAATGAACCGGTATTCACAAAATTGGCGGAAAAATATGGAAAGTCACCTCAGCAGATTATCTTAAGATGGCATACACAGATGCAGTTTGCGGTAATTCCGGGAAGTAAAAATGTGGATCATATCCGCGATAACTTGAATATCTTTGACTTTACATTAACCGAAGATGAAATGGCAGAGATCGCCGCATTAGATCAGGGTAAGCGTTATTATTATCGCAGTGACGATCAATTAGCACATTTTGCGAGCTATCAGCCGGAATACGAAAAGGCATAAAAATGTACGGTATAGATGTAAAAATCTATACCGTATTTTTAATATCTATTCAATTTTTTATTCGTCATCGTAATTACGAAGGTACTCGGCAAGATAAGGTACCGCAAAAACTAACTTACCTTTTTTAGGCGACTCAATAATACCTGCACTGATCAGCCGAGCCCGATATGGCTGGATAAAAGAATTTTCTTTTCCTAATCTTTGAGCAATGTCGGATACATTACTGGTGCCATTGTCTATTGCCATCGCTGTTAGAAAAGAAATATCCCAATCAGAAAGCGGGGAGAGAATCGGTGAAAATACATTCTGTTCCAAATCCATCTGTGCACTTTTCAGAGCTTCATTCAACGTATTTTCGGTAATCTCTTTAGTCTCTTTAGAATAACGAAGCAGGTAATATCCGAGTAACTGCATGAAATAAGGATAGCCATCTGTCATTTTTGCAGCTTGATTTAACACATCATCGGAGATCTTAATAGATTCTTTTTGGAAGGCCATCGCAAAATAATTGCGAATTTCACCAACGTTAATTGGACCTAGGTGGATTTTTTCAGCACGGTTCAGAAAAGTAAGCACTTTGTCATTTAAGACCATTGAAACACTTTGAGGAAGTCCTGCCATCACTATCGCAATGTTTTTATTTTCTCCGACAAGATGCTGGTATGTAATTCCAAGCTGCCGCATGGACTCAGAATTAGTTACCTCATCCACCAATAGTAAAATTCCTTTTCCGATTGATGATAACTGGTCACAAAGGAGTGTGAGTTTCGTACGGAATCCATAATTATGTTGAGTTGTTTCATTAAATGTTAAACCAAACGAGAATCCTAAGGCTCCGATTTCAAAACCTTGGACAGCTTTTTCCTTTTTTGGAAAATATTGAGCACCATTACGCTGTACAGCTTCTATGATTTCTTCATTCATTCCTTCATATGCAGTGACAAGAGCCGGAACCATGTTATGACTTTTTGCCAGATCTGCCATTTCAAGTAGTAAAGCTGTTTTACCCATTCCTCTCTGCCCAATTAAGAATATACAACGTTCACGAGATCCAATCGGTAGATCAAGCCCTTCAAGAAAAGTGTCAATAACAGAGTTTCGACCGACAATTTGTGCAGGACGACTGCCAAAAGTCGGATGAAATAGAGGAGTTTGTATAGTTGTGGTTTTATTATTCTCTTTTATCATTGTTATTCTCCTTTATCATTATTATTCTCCTTTATCATTATTATTCTCTTTTATCATTATTATTCTTGTTTATCATTTTAATTGTATTTTACAATTCCTGCAACGAAAATAGGGATTCATTTTTGGAAATTCACAATATTAAAGATCATTAAAAGCGGAAGCAAACCTTCTAAATCTCATGACTTACTGCATTATTGTGTAAGTCAAAGAGGAGGTGTTTGCTGATGACAAAGATATTTGGATATGCAAGAGTGTCCAGTGCGACCCAGAATGAAGATAGACAGTTGGATGAGCTGAAAAGAGCGGGCGTTTCAAAAGAAAATATTTATATTGATAAACATTCCGGTAAAGATTTTGAACGAACTAACTATATAGAATTAAACCAGTAATAAAAGAAAAAAAGGACAGAGTATAAACATTCAGTTCACTATGGATGTTTACACAGTCCTTTTTCTAATTCAATGATTTTAAATAATTGTAGTAACCTGTCGCAATTGCTTTGGCCAAAGTATCCTGAATTTCTTCCTGGTTTAATTCATTGACTTCATCCACATTGGTAATAAAACCAATCTCTATTAATAAGGAAGGTCTTTCGGTTTGGCTGGCGATTACTTCCGGTTCATTGTTGACATAATTGATTCCTAAATCCGGAGTCCATCCAACTTCTGTCAATTCCTTGGCGATATCTACATATAAAGTTTGTGATGATGTATCATCTTCTCTGGTATATCCGCTGTAACCTGTTTTTTGAGCATCATCATCTCTTGCCATATGAATGGAAAGGAAATAATCCGCGTCCGAGTTATTGGCAACGTTGATGCGTCCGGATTCATCGTTTTTCGTTGAACTTGAGAAATGGATTTCATCGGAATCGCGGGTATATAAAACGGTAATGTTGGAGTCCATCTTACCTAATTCTTTTCCAATCTTTAATACCAGATTTAAAGTTAGATCTTTTTCTTTTAATCCATCTTCTGCGACAAGTCCATCATCATAATCGCCATGTCCTGCATCGATAATCACGGATACCGGTGCAATTGTTTGATTGGTTGAATCAGTCTTTTCGGAGGTTCCTTCCTGATCTTTTCGAGCTGTGGCTGCCTTTTCTGCTTCCGATGTAAAATCAAAGGTAAAGAACAAAAGAATTGCCCATACCAGAATACCGGAAGCTAAGATCATTAAAACCTTTCTACGTTCTGCACTTAATTTTTTCATAACTCAAATTTTATCATATTCACTTATACAAACAAGTAGATTCTTATTCAAAAATCGCATGACCGATACGAACCATATTCGATCCATGCGCAATCGCAAGCTTATAATCCTGGGACATACCCATCGATAAAGTATCAATTTCAGGATAGATTTCTTTCATAGATAAATATAATTCCTGCATCTGGTCAAATTCTTTGGCAATTAATACTTCATCTTCCGTATGACTTGCCACACACATAAAGCCTTTTACACAAATATGCGGATAGTTTTCTAATTCCTTAAGAAAAGAAACTGCCTGCGAATAAGGAAGGCCGGTCTTTTTCTCGTCTTCAGAAATTTTAATCTGCACCAATACTTTCTGAACAACATCTAATTTAGAGGCCTGTTTTTCAATCTCTTTGGCAAGCTTGATCGAATCTAATGATTCAATCACATCCGCTTTTCCCACTACATATTTCACCTTGTTGGTCTGAAGATGACCGATAATATGCCAGGTATATTTTGGATTGTATTTATCTACAAATTCCTGTACTCGGTTTTCTCCGAATATTGTTAAGCCGGCATCGGCAACCGCATCAATTTCATCTGATGAACGTGTCTTCGATACGGCCACTACCGTAACATTTGAAAGCTTTTTTAAATCATTTATCAATTCAAGATTCATAATGATCCCTTTCTAGAACAAAGATAACTGTTCAAATTGTCGAAAACGATCCAATGAGATTGGCTCTGTTTTCAACAGAGATTGTACATCATTTCCTGAAAAAATCCATTTTGAAATCAAATTCTCAGGAAGAATCAACGGCATACGGGAATGCACATCCTTAACGGACGCATTGGCATTGGTTGTCACAATCACAAACTCATCCTTTTCATATAATGCCGCAAGATAGAGAATCTGACCTTCTTTATAAAAGGTCACCATTTCCTTTTGAGGCGTCCATTCATAAAAAGCGGAGCAGGGAACCACGCAGTGTTTTAAATATCTAAAAGTCGGCTTTTGCGTTACCGTTTCCTGTCTTGCGTTAATAATCAATGATTTTCTTTTTAGTCCAAACGTTTTTAAACTGCCTTTGATGTGATTATCATCACCGAATAATACCAATCCTTTTGAGGATGGATAGATATCCCCATATGGGATATTTAAAAACAGCTCAAAATGTTCCTTAAGATAATCGATATCATTTGGATTAAAATTATATCTTCCACACATACCATTAGCTTAACATAAAAAAATAGATTCGTGCTATAATGCATGAGATTGGAGAATAGATATGAAAAAAGGTGTATTTATTTCATTTGAAGGCAATGATGGCAGTGGTAAAACCACCATCTGTGAAAATATAAAAAGAAGATTAGAAGAACGCGGTGAAACCGTTCTTTTATCCAGAGAACCGGGAGGCTCAAAAATCGCGGAAAAAATCCGAGATATTTTACTGGATAAAGAAAATACCGGTATGGATGCCGGCACGGAAGCTCTTTTATATGCAGCAAGCCGCCGCCAACATTTAGAAGAAATCATCAAACCGGCATTAGCTGAAGGCAAGATTGTCTTATGTGACCGCTTTATCGATTCCAGCCTGGCATATCAAGGGTATGCCAGAGGCTTAGGAATCAAAGAAGTTTGGGATATCAACCAATTCGCAACCGGAGGCATGCTTCCCAAGAAAACCATCTTTTTATCTGTCTCTACGGAAACCGGTAAGAAGCGGATGAACAGCAGAGGAGAAAAGGACCGCATGGATAGCGAAGCGGATTCCTTCCATATCCGTGTAAGAGAAGGATATGATCTGGTGAATTCCATGTATCCTGAGCGTATTGCCGTCATTTCTGCAGAAGAGGATGTTGAAACCGTAACCGAAGCTGTGTGGAAGGAAATAGAAAAGGTAATCTATGAATAAGGAAGAGTTCAAAACAGAACAGCCTGTTGTCTATCAAACCTTATCCAATGCTCTAAAAGGAAATCATCTTGCCCATGCCTATTTATTTACAGGATCAAAAGGAAGTCCTAAATCACAGGTGGCTTTATTGTTTGCGCAAAGCTTAGTGTGTGAACATCCGGATGAAGATGGCTTTGCCTGTCAGGAATGTCCTTCCTGTAAAAGGATGGAGAAAAAGGAATCTTTGGATTATTTCAGAGTTGAAAAAGTAGGGGCCAAAATAGAAAAAGTGGATCCTTTCAATCCAAAGAATAAAAAGACCGAGATTCAAAAACGTATCCGCAAACAGGATATTGTGGATCTTCAAAACTTTTTTGAAAACACCAGTATTGAGGTGGCAGGAAACAGAGTATATATTCTGGAAGACTATGATCAGGCAACACCGGATGCTTCCAATTCTTTGTTGAAGTTTCTGGAAGAACCGCAGCCGGGGATTTATGGAATTTTGATTGCGGAAGAAAAATCCGCTGTACTTCCAACCATTCAATCCCGCTGTCAATGGATCCAGTTTCGACCGGCACATCGAACGACCTTGATCCGCAGGTTAGAAGAGATCACCGATCCGCAAACCGCCGATATGTTAGTAAAATCGGGATATACCTATGATGAGGCTTGTGAAGTATTAGGCCAGGAAGAATTTGAAGATATCCATCAGGCTGCAGAATCTTTTATGGAAAGTAATGCCGATATGCAGGCCATCTATACGATGCAGACAGAAGTCTTTGTGCCAAAAAGCGCACTTATGCAGAAACAGTATGTAACCTGGTGGCTACAATGGGTTCTATATATCGTCAAAGAAAGTGAAACAATCGATCTTGAAAATAAGGCAAAATTGTTGAATATATTGGTGGAATCACTGGATTTACTCCGCAGACCAATTGATTTGGCATTATTTTTAGATAAAATATATAATCAGATAAGAAGGGAAGTGAAGGAATGAGTCAAGAAAACGAAAAAATTGAAGAAACTGTCCGTTCCTATAAGAATATCGTTTATATTCAGTTTGAAGAATCCAAAAAAGCCTATACCTTCGGCTCGAATATTAAATATAAAGTAAATGATTATGTCGTTGTGGAAACGATTCGCGGTAAAGAAATCGGAAAAGTATGTGCACCGACTGTACCTTTTGATAAAAAGAAAGTACGCGGAGAGTGTAAACCGGTTATCCGTCTTGCCACAAAATATGATTTGATTCAAAAAGAAGAAAATGTCGAAAAAGCAGTTGAGGCAGCTAAAATCTGCCATGAATGTATTGATGCCTTAGAACTCGATATGCATTTGATCAGCAGTGAATATACATTAGATCGATCTAAAGTCATCTTTACCTATGTATCGGATGAACGTGTCGATTTCAGACAGCTGCTTAAAGATTTGGCAAGCCGTCTGCATTGTCGTATTGAACTCAGACAGGTAGGACCGCGAAACAAGGCTAAGATGGTCGGCGGTTTAGGAATCTGTGGTATGGAGACATGCTGTTCAAGATTTATGACAGATTTTGATACGGTTTCTATCAACATGGCAAAGAACCAGCTGTTAGCTTTAAATATTCAGAAATTGTCAGGACAGTGCGGTAAGCTGATGTGCTGCTTACGCTTTGAAAATGATTTATATACTTTACTTAGAAAGGATCTTCCGAAAATCAATTCTTCGGTCACTTTTGAAGGCAACCGCTATCGTATTACCAGCATGAATGTTCTTCAAAAACAGGCAAAGATTGAAAATAAGGAAGAAGTTCGTTTTGTATCCTTTAAAGAATTATGGCCGGATAAGGACTTTGGCGATGCACCGAAAGAAAAGCTTTGAGACAAGCGAACCAAAATTATATCTGGTTCCCACACCGATCGGTAATCTTCAGGAGATGACACCACGGGCTTTAGAGGTATTAAAAGAAGCCGATGTGATCGCTGCCGAAGATACCCGTAATTCCGGAAAACTCTTAATGGCTTATGGAATCAAGAAACCCTTGATATCCCACCATGAACATAACCAGAATACCAGTATCTCTCAAATTCTGAACGAATTGGAAAGCGGAAAAACGGTGGCGGTGGTATCGGATGCCGGATATCCTTTAATATCCGACCCGGGACAGTCGCTTGTCAAAGCGGTGATTGAAAAAGATATTCCTGTAATTTCGGTATCGGGAGCCAATGCGGCAACCAATGCGCTGGTCGCAAGTGGTTTGTCCTGTCGCCATTATTTGTTCTATGGCTTTCTGGATGCCAAAAGTTCTAAGCGAAAAAAAGAGTTGGAAGATTTAAAATCTTTTCCATATACTATGATTTTTTATGAAGCACCGCATCGAATTGAGGCGATGTTAAAGGATGTAGTAGAAGTCTTAGGCGATAGAAATATCTGCCTTGCCAGAGAACTGACTAAGGTTCATGAAGAATATATCCGCGGAACGGTGTCGGAAGTCATTTCCATTGCCGATACTTTAAAAGGTGAAATGGTTGTCGTAGTAGAGGGCAATACCGAATCGGAAAAGAATTATACACTGGATGACGGTATTCAAAAGGTAGATGAGTATATCAAAGCCGGTATGAAAACCAAGGCTGCGATTGCTCAAGCCGCAAAGGATTTTGACTTATCCAAAAACGAATTATATGAATATTACCATAAGCAGGGCAAATAGCCCTGTTTTTTTGTATATTGCGGTATCAATTTGAGTTTAGATTTTTGGGTAATTCAACATCCGGACATTTTTCACTAATCATCTGTATCAGACGATTGGCAACTGTCTCATCAGCCACTTCCGTTAATAAAAGTTTTCTGTGTTTCTTTGTCTTGATAATAAAATAGGAAGTATCCCATTCTTTATAGCGATCGGTTAAGGCATAATAGAGAGCTCTTCTAACGTTCATTCGGCCGCGGTTAGAACCCCTAGTGGTTTTTTTTCTGTGATGTTTTACTTTCAGGATGATGCCGGCAATATCTTCATAATTCACTACGGTTATTCCTTTGTTGATACCAATAAAAGTTTTTGGTGTGACAAAGACTTTGGCCTCCTTTACCCAGATTGTTTCCGGATCATTTGCCATTTCATCAATCTCTTTTGCGTGATATCTCTTAGAACTGCAGGCAGGGTGAATGTGCTTGATCATATTGAGTGTGCCATCTTCATTGATTCCTACACACGCAAACACAATGAGTGGAACTCCGAACGCTATCCCCACAACATGATTGTCCAACACTTCCGATAATAGGCGATATACAGATACGTTAGGATATATATCTATAAAGGCACGGATGAAGCTCAATAAAATTAACGAAAAGCCCATTGCCAATAACCCGATAACAAATCCAAACATAGTACTGTTTTCTTCAATCTGTTTACGAATATGTTCATTTGTATAATCCTTTGTATATTTAGAATCTTCTTTTTTCAAATCGTTTTTGTCCTTCATAAAATCCCTCTAGTTTATTATACTACTTCCGATTCCATACATCTGTTTTAAGGCTTTATTTGTGTTAATCACATTGAAAATATGTCCGCTATAAGTCCGGTAAAAAATGTGAAAGAACAGAATAATAAATTTCTTGCAAAAAAATAAGAAAAATAATAAAATGCAGACAAAGGAGGTCAGATCATGTATGAATGGCTTGCAGGAAATTCATATCAGATGACGGTGACATTGAATGCCACAAACATGACACTAAACAGTCCGGCATCCTCTTACTTCAAAGATGTGCGCTGGGTCATGATTGGACTGGATGCCACCCAGCAGAAGCTTGCCATTAAACCGATTCAAAAAAGGGATATTGATATGAATCTTGTATCGATGGACCGGCTCCAGAAAATTTCAATCGGAAAAGGATATGGCCGTATTACCAATAAAAGGATGATGCAGACCATAGAAGATACTTTAGGCTGTATTTTGACAGGACAGAAAGTATACGCAGAATATAACGATAAAGAAGACATCATGGAGATTGATTTAACGGATCTGGTAAATGAGGATTAGTTTATGACTACGATATGGATATTTGTATTAATCGCGGCAGTGATCATAGAAGTGTTGACACCGTCCGCTCTGGTTAGTATCTGGTTTGCGGTTGGTTCAGCCTGTGCCTGGATCGCAGCGAAATGTGGATTGACGCTCTGGCCGCAAATCTGGTTGTTTTTAGGCGTATCGGGTATCTGTTTAATCATAGCCCGACCGAAGGCTGTGGATTATTTAAGAGGAAATATCATACCTACCAACAGCGACCGCCTTATTGGGGAAACAGCTACCATCACAAAGCCGATTACCCAGGATAAATGGGGAGAATTAAAAGTAAGAAACGCCGTATGGTCAGCTGTGGAATTGAATGGAAAACCGGTAGAAGCCGGAAAAAAAGTAAAAATTATGGCAATAGAAGGGGCCAAATTAATTGTAAAAGAAATAGAGGTTTAAAAAAATGAGTGCATTAAATGTTATCGCATCAATTTTGATTCCGTTATTAATTGTATTTGCGGGAGTTTTGATTTTAATGAATGTGGTGCGTGTTGTACCACAGGCTAATGCCTATGTTGTAGAACGCTTAGGTGCTTACTATACTACCTGGAACACCGGTGTACATTTCATGTTACCGTTCTTTGATCGAGTTGCCAACAAGGTAACCTTAAAGGAAATCGTAAAGGACTTTGAACCGCAGCCGGTTATCACCAAGGATAATGTAACCATGCAGATTGATACGGTTGTATATTTTCAGATTACCGATCCTAAATTATATACCTATGGTGTAGTTGGACCGATCACCGCCATTGAAAATTTAACAGCCACTACATTACGTAATATCATTGGTGATTTGGAGTTGGATGAAACCTTAACATCCCGTGATATCATCAACACAAAGATGCGTGCCATCTTAGATGAAGCTACCGACCCATGGGGTATTAAAGTAAACCGTGTGGAAGTTAAGAATATTATCCCACCGCGCGATATTCAGCAGGCCATGGAAAAACAGATGCGTGCAGAACGTGAAAGACGTGAGTCCATCTTAAAGGCTGAGGGTGAAAAGCGCAGTGCTATCTTAACGGCGGAAGGTGAAAAGGAATCCGCTATCTTAAGAGCCGATGCCAGAAAGGCTGCCATGATTGCGGAAGCCGAAGGTAAAGCCCAGGCGATGGAAAGAATCTACGAAGCTCAGGCCCGCGGTATTGAAATGATCAAAAATGCCAACCCGACAAAAGAATATCTGGCTTTGCAGTCGTTAAAGACATACTCTGAAATGGCAGAGGGCAAGGCAACTAAGATTGTCGTACCGGCTGAACTTCAAAATATCGCCAGCATTTTGACAAGCGCAAAGGAGATCGTTAATACAGATACTCCTAAAGAGTAATTTATGAAAGATGAAAAAAAGACCTTTAAAGAAGGTTTGGAAGTTATACGATCTCTAAATAAGGAAAACAGCGCCAAAGCAGCTGAATATGGACACGATTGGAAAAACATCGTCTACAATATTAACTGTGCCGTTCTCATATGGTTTAACGATGTATCCATCAAGGAAAAGTGTCTACCACTTATGAATAAGATCGGTTTATTCAGGTCCTCTTCAAATGTATCTATCATGGGATGGAGCGGACTCAACGCTAAGCAGATTCATCAATTTTTGATTGAAGAAGTAAAATTAAAACCGGAAGACTTTGTCATTAAAGGAAGTTATTTATTATTAAGAGATAAGTAAGATAAGAAGCTGACAGGATATATGTCAGCTCCTTTGTGGTTTTGTACAATCAAAGATACTAAAAATTATATCCGGCGATATTGTTGACTTGAAAAACCGGCAAAGATATTTTAAATTGTTCTTGTACAGAGGAAATCTGTAAATTAAAGATGATTAGAAATATACTCTGTAGAATTATCGAAAGGACAAAATAAGTTTTCGGAAGGAAAATAAAATGGAAAAAAAGGCACCAATAAATCTTACAGAAGAAAAGCTTGATAAAGTTAGTGGTGGTGACATAAAAAATTATGACGCGCCTGTTCATAACCCAACAGAATTACAATGTCCAAGCTGCGGTAGAATGTGTAAAGTTACTGATAGACAACAAACATCCTGGACAACGTTCTATTATTTCCAGTGCTATAACTGCAATTCTCAATACCAAGCTATGGAAGGAAAGACCGATGTATGGCTTGACCGTGCATTGGACATGTAATTCATGAAATCTTCAGATTAACCGCCTGTTTTGAAAGACGGTTTTTTTGATTGGGAAATATATTAAAGATTTACATTACAGAAAAACTAACCCAAATTATTAAGAAAAATATACAAAAATATTTGTAAATGAGAGGCGTTTCGGTTAGAATGTCTGTGCGGAAGTTTTTCGCAGATTTTTGGAGGTCTTGCTTATGGTCTTAAGAAGATTTACAAAATTGAAAGTGAATAGTCTGTTTTAAGCGTGCAATTTTGTACGCTTTTTTTCGTGTAGAAAGGACGAGAACATGGAAACAAAAGTATTAATCGTTATGGGTTCCCGCTCGGATCTTCCGAGCATGGAAGGCTGTATGAAACAGCTCGATGATTTTGGTGTTGGTTATGAAGTAAGAGTATTAAGTGCTCATCGTACACCAAATGAAGTAATTGCTCTTTCTGCATCCGCAAGAGATCGCGGAATTCAAGTTATTATAGCTGCTGCCGGAGGTGCTGCCCACTTAGCAGGTGTTCTGGCAAGTTCTACTCCGTTACCGGTTATCGGTATTCCGATTCAAACAAGCGCTTTAGGTGGCATGGATTCTTTATTATCTACAGTTCAGATGCCGCAGGGTGTACCTGTCGCAACTGTTGCCATCGGAAAAGCCGGAGCCCGCAATGCTGCCATCTTAGCTGTGCAGATGATGGGATTAGGTAACCCGGAATACTTAGATAAAATCGCTGAATTTAAAAAAGAACAGGCAGAAAAAGTTCTGGCACAATCCGTAGTGGAATAGGAGAAAAAATGAATACTCGTATATTTGTACAAAAGAAAGAACAGTTTCAGGTAGAAAGTCAATCTCTCTGTCAGGAATTGAAACAGTCTCTTTCCTTAAGTGATGATTTTGGATTAACACAATACAATATCTATGACATCTTTGAAGCCGATGACAGCGATATTGAATTGTTGAAGAAAAATGTATGTTCGGAAGTTGTAACCGATACGGTTTATGATGATGTGGATTTAACAGGTAAGAAGTATCTTGCCTATGAATATCTGCCGGGCCAATATGACCAGAGAGCAGACAGTGCTATGCAGTGCTTGATGCTTCTCAACAACAAACAGACCGTTCGTATCTACTCAGGTACTTTATTGGTATTTGAAGGTACAGTAAGCGATGAGGATATTGATGAAATTACTCACTATATCGTTAACCCGGTAGAAGCCCGTGTAAAGGACTTATCGGTATTAGAAGATGATATGGATATCGAAGTAAAACCGGTACCGTATATCACAGGATTCCTTTCAATGGATGATAAAGCCTTAGAAGATCTTCGTATTAAAGAAGGTCTGGCCATGTCATTTGAGGATATTCAATTCATTCGCGATTACTTCAAAAATGAAGAAAAAAGAGAATGTACAATGACTGAGCTGAAGGTGCTGGATACATATTGGTCCGACCATTGCCGTCATACTACATTTGAAACCGTTTTGGAATCAATTACTTTCCAATCCGATATCCTTCAAGACCAGCTTCAGGCATCCTATGAAAGATATTTAGAATTAAGAAATAAGGTTCACGGCGGTAAAAAAGAACAGACCTTAATGGATATGGCAACGATTGCCGGTAAATATATGCGTAAGGTCGGCAAGCTGGATGATATGGAAGTCAGCGATGAGATCAACGCCTGCTCGGTAGAAATCAAGGTTGATGTCAACGGAAATGAAGAAGACTGGCTGTTGATGTTTAAAAACGAAACTCACAACCACCCAACCGAAATTGAACCGTTTGGTGGAGCCAGCACCTGTATCGGCGGAGCTATCCGTGACCCATTATCCGGAAGAAGCTACGTATATCAGGCAATGCGTATTACCGGTGCCGGTGATATCACAAAGCCGATCAGTGAAACATTAGAACATAAATTACCGCAGTCAAAGATCTCTAAGACAGCTGCCCAGGGATATTCCTCTTACGGTAACCAGATTGGGTTAGCTACTACATTTGTAGAGGAGTTATATGATGAAGGCTATGTTGCCAAGCGTATGGAAGTGGGTGCTGTAGTCGGTGCTGCTCCTAAATCACATGTTAAACGTGAAAAACCGCAGCCGGGCGATATCATCGTTATGATCGGTGGTGCAACCGGACGTGATGGAATCGGTGGTGCAACCGGTTCTTCAAAAGAACACAATGAAACTTCTTTGGAAAAATGTTCCAGTGAAGTACAGAAGGGAAATGCCCCGATCGAACGTAAATTACAGCGTTTATTCCGTAACCCTGCTGCTACAAAATTAATTAAAAAGGCCAATGACTTTGGTGCCGGCGGTGTCAGTGTTGCGGTCGGCGAATTAGCCGATGGTTTAGATATCAACCTGGATGTTGTTCCGGTTAAATATCAGGGCTTAGATGGTACCGAGCTTGCGATCAGTGAATCCCAGGAACGTATGGCATGCTGTATTGCGGCCGAGGACTTTGAAGCCTTTAAAGAAGAAGCCTATAAGGAAAACTTAGATACCATTAAAGTAGCCGATGTTACCGATACCAACCGCTTAGTCATGCATTGGCGCGGCGATACGATCGTGGATATGTCCCGCGACTTCTTAAATACCAACGGTGTCCGCCAACATCAGGAAGTAACCGTTATGCCTTCCGAATATGATGAGAAACCGTTTGATAAAAAATATGATTCCTTACTGGATGCTCTGCAGGATGAAAATGTTGCCTGTCAGATCGGTATGGCAGAAATGTTTGATGCCTCCATCGGTAAGAGTACCGTATTGATGCCGTTTGGCGGAGCTTATCAGTTAACTCCGGAAGAAGCATCTGTTCAAAAATTACCGGTATTTGGTATGACCGATACAGCTTCTGTTATGGCATATGGCTTTGATCCGAAATTATCAAAGTATTCTCCATATTTAGGCGCTTCTTATTCTGTAGTAGAAGCTTTAACCCGTATCACAGCAGTTGGTGCTGATTATGCGACATGCCGTCTGTCCAACCAGGAATATTTTGAACGCGTTGGCAAAGACCCTAAGAAGTGGGGGTATCCGTTTGAGGCATTATTAGGATTAATTGATGCCCAAATGGCATTTGAAACACCGGCAATCGGTGGTAAGGATTCCATGTCCGGAACATATATGGATATCCATGTTCCGCCTACATTGATTACTTTTGCGGTTACTACAGAAAAGACACAGAATATTGTTTCTGCATCTTTCAAGAAACCGGCCAACTACATTTATTTAATTAAACATGAACCGTTAGAAGGACATGTTCCGAATTATGAACAGTTAAAGGATAACTTTAAAACCGTTCGTCAGTATATGAAAGAAGGTAAGATTATCTCTGCCTCATCCGTTAAATACGGTGGTATCGGATATGCGGTTGCCAAGATGGCATTCGGTAATAAGTTAGGTGCTGCCATCACGACCGATGAAGATCCATATGGATTCAATATCGGATCGATGGTTGTAGAGACAACAGAAATTATCCTTGACCCACACTTTACTTTGATCGGTATTACCAATGAATCCGGAAATATCGTAATCAATGATGAAGTTGTTACTATGGATGAAGCCATTTCTACATGGCAGAAGCGCTACAACGATATTTATCCGGTTTATGTAGACCGTAATGAAGGTGTTGTAGAAACCGCATTAGTGGATAAAAAAGTTGGGCAGTCTAAAGAAGTTGTGGAAAAACCGGTTGTTGTGATTCCAATCTTCCCGGGACAGAACTGCGAATATGATACAACTCAGAAATTTGAAAGAGCCGGTGCTGAGGTTCATCAGGTTGTCTTCAATAACTTAACGGTTGAAAACATTAAGAAGAGCATTGATAAATTAGCCGATGAGATTTCTAAAGCTCAGATCTTGATGGTTGTCGGCGGATTCTCCAGTGGTGATGAGCCGGATGGATCGGGTAAATTTATTGCCAACGTACTCCGTAACCCGAAGATTTGGGAAGCCATTCAGACAATGCGTAACAACGATGGTTTGATTTTAGGTATCTGTAACGGATTCCAGGCATTGATCAAATCCGGATTATTACCATATGGTGATATTGAAAAACTGGATGAGAACAACCCAACCTTATTCCGTAACAATATCAACCGTCACGTAAGCCATATTGCCCGTACCCGTGTTACTTCTAATGCATCCCCTTGGTTTGCATCTATGAAGCCGGGCGAAACGTACTCCATCGCAATGAGCCATGGTGAAGGTAAATTTGTGGCTTCTAAAGAAGTACTGGACAAGCTGGCTGCCAACGGACAAATCGCAACACAGTACGTAAATGAAAACGGTGAGCCAACGATGAACGGTCTTGACAACATCAATGGTTCTTATATGGCAATTGAAGGTATCTTCTCTGAAGATGGAAAGATCTTCGGAAAGATGGGTCACAGCGAGAGATGGGAAACAGGTTTATTCAAGAACATCTCCGGTAATAAAGACCAGAATATTTTTGAAAACGGTGTGAAGTATTTCACCCATAAGTAAGGAGACCTATGGATTACAAAAGCGCAGGAGTAGATATTGAAGCCGGTTATAAATCGGTGGAATTAATGAAAGAACATGTAAAGGAAACGCTTCGTCCGGAAGTACTCGGTGGACTTGGCGGCTTTGCCGGTGCCTTTGATTTAAGCAATATTAAGCAGATGGATGAACCGGTTCTGTTATCGGGAACCGATGGATGCGGAACCAAGGTAAAATTGGCATTTGTGATGGATAAGCACGATACCATCGGAATCGATGCGGTTGCGATGTGTGTAAATGACATCGCCTGTGCCGGTGGTGAGCCGTTGTTCTTCTTAGATTACATTGCCTGTGGTAAAAACTATCCGGAAAAAATTGCGACAATCGTATCCGGAGTTGCCGAAGGCTGCAAGCAGTGCGGATGTGCTTTAATTGGCGGAGAAACCGCAGAACATCCGGGCTTGATGGAAGAAGATGAATACGACCTTGCCGGATTTGCGGTTGGTGTCGTAGACAAAAAGGATATTATTGATGGATCTACCATCAAAAAAGGTGATGTTTTAATCGGAATTGCCTCCAGCGGCGTACATTCCAACGGATTCAGCCTGGTTCGCTCTATCTTTGAGATGACCAAAGAATCCTTGGAGACCTATTACGATGAATTAGATATGACCTTAGGCGAAGCTTTGTTGGCACCTACCCGTATCTATGTAAAGGCATTAAAAAATTTGAAAGATGCCGGCATTAAAGTAAAGGGCTGCTCACATATTACCGGTGGCGGATTCTATGAAAACGTTCCTAGAATGTTACCGGATGGAGTAAAGGCAATCATTAAAAAGAATTCCTATAAGGTACCTCCGATTTTCACTTTGATCGCAAGAAAAGGTGTTGTCACAGAACAGATGATGTATAACACCTTCAATATGGGAATCGGTATGGTCATTGCCGTAGATCCAAAGGATGTAAAACCGGCAATGGCAGCCATCCGCAATGCGGGTGAAAAGTGCTGTGAGCTCGGTATGATTGTTGAAGGCGAAAAGGGAGTAAAAATATGTTAAGAATGGCCGTTTTGGTCTCGGGATCAGGAACGGATCTTCAGTCGATCATCGATGCCTGGAAAGCAGGCGATATCCATGGTGAAATCGCTCTTGTGGTATCCAACCGCAAAGCAGCTTATGGACTTGAACGTGCCAAACAGGCAGGCATCCCAACAGCCTATATTCGTGATCAAAAAGAATTGTTGAAAAAACTGCAGGATGAAAACATTGATTTTGTGGTATTAGCAGGATATCTTGCGATCTTAAGCAAAGAGCTGATTGAGGCGTATCCAAATAAAATCATCAATATTCATCCATCATTGATTCCTTCTTTCTGCGGACCGGGGATGTATGGCATGCATGTACATGAAGCGGTTCTGGCAAGAGGGGCTAAGGTGAGTGGAGCTACTATTCATTTCGTAAGTGAAGAAGTGGATGGAGGACCGATTATTTATCAAGAGGCAGTATCAATTGCCGATTTGGACACGGCAGAAGACATTCAAAAGCGTGTTTTAGAGATTGAACACAGAATTCTGCCTAAGGTTGTAGGATATTATTGCGACGGCAAAATTAAGATTGAGAAAGGACGGGTACATATTCTATGAAAAGAGCATTAGTAAGCGTGTCTGATAAGACAGGATTGGTTGAATTCGTACAGGGACTTGTTGACTGCGGTTATGAAATCATTTCAACAGGCGGAACAAAAAAGGCACTGGAAGCAGCAGGAATCCATCCGATCGGCATCAGCGATGTTACCGGATTTCCGGAAATTATGGATGGTCGTGTAAAGACATTACATCCGAAAGTTCATGGAGCTTTATTATGTGTTCGAAGCAATCCGGATCATGTAAAACAGATTCAGGAATTAGGCATTGATTATATTGATTTAGTTTGTGTAAACTTATATCCATTTAAGGAAACCGTTCAAAAGCCGGGTGTAACGCATGAAGAAATCATCGAAAATATCGATATCGGCGGACCTTCAATGCTCAGAAGTGCATCTAAGAACTACCAGAGCATTCCGGTTATCTGTGATCCGAAGGATTACGACATGGTTTTAGCTGAAATCCGTGAAAACGGCGAAACTACTTTAGAAACGCGCGAAAAGTTAGCTGCGAAGGTATTCCGTCATACAGCACGCTATGATGCGATGATCGCTGACTACTTAACTAAGAAGACAGGTGAAAAGTACCCTGAAAGCATGACCATTACTTTTGATAAAGTACAGGATCTGCGCTATGGAGAAAACCCTCACCAGACAGCTGCTTTCTATAAGGGAATGAATCCAAAATACTCTCTGGCAAATGCTAAGCAGTTACATGGTAAAGAACTTTCTTACAACAACATCCAGGATGGCAATGCAGCCATTGAAATCTTAAAGGACTTCGAAGGACAGTATGCAGCTGTTGGATTGAAACATATGAATCCATGCGGTGTCGGCATCGGTGATTCTGTGGAAGCTGCATGGGATAAGGCTTATGAAGCAGACCCTGTTTCCATCTTTGGCGGTATCGTTGCCTTAAACGGAAAAGTAGAAGCATCCTTAGCGGAAAAGCTTTCTAAGATCTTCTTGGAGATCATTATCGCTCCGGAATTCAGCGATGAAGCTCTTGCGATCTTAACACGTAAGAAAAATATCCGCTTAATGTTGTTGGATACTTCATTATCTGTAAATAACTCATTAAAATATACAAACGTTAACGATGGATTATTGGTACAGGATATGGATACCCATTCCATTACTGCAGATGATCTTCGCTGCGTAACCAACCGCAAGCCGACCGAAGAAGAGATCAAGCAGCTCTTATTTGGCTGGAAGGTTGTTAAGCATGTTAAGTCCAATGCGATTGTACTTGTAAGAGACAATATGACAGTTGGTGTAGGTGCCGGTCAGATGAACCGTGTCGGTGCTGCTAAGATTGCCATTGAACAGGCCGGCGAAAAGGCAAAAGGTTCTGTTCTTGCCAGTGATGCATTCTTCCCAATGCCGGATACAGTAGAAGAAGCCATTAAGGCAGGCGTTACTGCGATCATTCAGCCGGGTGGATCTATTCGTGACCAGGATTCCATCGATGTATGTAATGAACATGGAATTGCCATGGTTTGCACCGGAGTTCGTCACTTTAAGCACTAATATTTCAGGATCGATATATTATCGATCCTTTTTTTACGCTAGAATGAAATAAAATAGTTGACCTTCCCCTTTGTGGAAGCTTTATTTTTAAGACAGAAATACTGGAGGAAACCATGAAAATCAATCAGGTGGAAGAGCTGGTAGGCATCACAAAGAAAAATATCCGGTTTTATGAAGATCAGGGATTATTAAAGCCGGAGCGAAATCCCAATAATGGATATCGGGAATATTCTTTAGAGGATGTTAAACAGCTGGAAAGAATCAAGTTGTTAAGGCAATTGGATGTCCCGTGCTCTCAAATACGCAAGCTGATGGACAAAGAGATAACCCTTAAGGAATGTATGGAGCATCAAGTTGTATCCCTGCATCATCAAAAGAGAAATTATCAAATCATGGAAGAAATGTGCCGAATGTTGGAAGAAGACCCATCTGATTTTGAAGAGATCACTCCGGATATCTATCTTGAGAAAATGAATAAGCTGGAAAAAGGTGGTGTATCTTTTATGGATGTTCAAAAGTCCGATGTAAAAAGCCGGAAGACCGGAGCTATTCTGGCAGCTGTATTTATGGTTGTTATGATGGTCGGTATTATTGGTTTGGTGTTGTGGGCTAATACCCAGGATCCCATTCCAAATGCAGCAATAATATTTATTGTGTTAGTTCCTGTTGTGATTATAGGTGGTGTTTTATTAGCACTGTATCAGAGGATGAATGAATTAAAAGGAGGCGAGCAGGATGAAGCTAATAAGTATTGAATCCTATCCGGGAAAAGAAATTGAAGTATTAGGATTGGTAAAAGGAACGGTTGTTCAAACTAAAAATGTAGGTAAAGATTTTATGGCCGGTATGAAAACGCTTGTCGGCGGAGAAATTGTCGGTTATACCGAAATGTTGACAGAAGCACGTCAAATTGCCACAAAACGAATGGTGGATGAAGCCGAAGCTCTAGGAGCGGATGCGATCATCGGAGTACGGTTTGGTTCTGCCCAGGTTATGCAGGGAGCAGCCGAAGTTGTCGCATACGGAACAGCAGTTAAATTTATTGAATAAAAAGTATGTCGATTATACAGAAAAAAAGTATAATCGACTTTTTTTCGTTATAATAGGGAATGGAAGAGCTTTCTTTTTAAAGGAAAGATTTTAAATTCTTAATAAACGTCTCTTTCAGGAGGAGCGGTATGAAAAAATTGTATATGGTCTTTATGGCTTTTATTATGGTATTCAGTCTTTCTGCATGTGTGTTATTTCAGGATGATGAATATCTCATTTCAGATGGAGAAATGCGGGTGGCGATGATTACCGACTATGGTGATATTACCGATCGTTCTTTTAATCAGACCACATATGAAGCATGTAAAAAATGGTGTGAAGAAAACGAATGTGATTTTACTTATAAGAAGCCGATATCCGATGCTGACCAGGACCGCATTGCGTCCATGGAAGAGGCAATCGATGATGGTTTTAATGTCCTTGTATTACCGGGATATGTATTCGGTCCGGTTATTGAAGAACTGGCACCGCAATATACGGATGTTAAGTTCATCGCCCTTGATGTATCGGGTATAGAACTTACGGATAACGCATATACAGCTGTGTACAAAGAAGAAATCGGCGGATATCTGGCAGGCTATTGTGCTGTCAAGCTCGGTTATGAAAACCTGGGATTCTTAGGCGGTATGGCTGTACCATCCATCGTTCGCTTTGGTTACGGTTATTTACAGGGGGCCAATGATGCAGCCGTTGAGCTGGGGAAGACTGATGCCGTATCTGTAAAATATGTATACGGCGGTAAATTCTATGGAGATGCCGGTATTACTGCACGTATGGATACCTGGTATCAATCGGGAACACAGATCGTATTTGCGTGCGGAGGTTCTATCTACGATTCAGCCTGTGAAGCAGCACTTAAAGAAAACGGAAAAGTAATCGGTGTCGATGTTGACCAGGCTCCTATTATCTTAGAAAAATACGGAAAAGATATGACGGTAACATCCGCTATGAAGGGACTTACGGAAACTGTATTCACACTCTTAGACTCTATTAAAAACGATGAATGGGATAAATACGGGGGCCAGGAGCAGAATCTGGGAATTGTTTCAGAAAATCCAACGGACAACTATCTTCAGCTGGCTCCTTCTACGCAATGGGCAGAAGGCTTTACCGAAGAAGATTATAATGAACTTGTAAGACGCATATTAAACGGCGAAGTTAAGATCGATAATTCAACAGATAAAATGCCGGAAGTGCAGATTAAAGTAAAAGACGAAGGGTCAATGGGTTAACAGGGGTCGTTCTACCCCCTTTTTTTCGGTATAAATCTTCATTTGCACAGCGGTGGTAAAAAGCTAATCAACTGTATGGTATAATAGCAGTGTCCGAGAAAGGGACACCAGGAGATTTC
>CACYBS010000270.1 GCA_902772725.1 Erysipelothrix rhusiopathiae | reverse complement strand
TTTACTTTCTATGATTTTCTTGTTGCGCCCAGACATTTCAGCAATGCCGGATTTGTTCATGAAGTTAATGAAAGAGTTTTTCATAATTCGGCAAGAGTACTGTATATCGATGTTAACAAAGAGTACAGAAAAAATCTGGTTGCAAAATATAGTGACTTTTCTGCTCAAGTACAAAAGATAGCAGGAAGCAGACAAAAGTATAAGATTAGATTTCACTATGTGGATGATATGATAATTACTGGAAGCAGCTTCTATAGATCTAAGAGTCTGGTAAATTCGCTTATCGGTGAATTAAATAAAGACAATAACGAAGATGTAGTCTTTAAAACTCTTTTTGACGAGGAGAACGAGAATAAAAAGGAGAACGAGAATAAAAACTCTGCTGACTTGAAAAGTAGCATTGATCTTTTTTCTTCAATAATTGTACTGGCTGACAGAAATTCATATGAATCAAGAAAAAACTATATTGATAAACCGGAGAGATTCTATTCATATGTATATGTTTCAATATCGTCTTTAAGAAATCAGGAGCATTCTTGTGTGCTATGTAATGTTCGAAAATCTTTCAAGATATTAAGAAAACAAGCTGCATTAAAAGAGACTGCAATCAGGTATAAGCGCAATTACCAAAGGTATAATATCACTGATTGTCAGGAAATTGAATCGAAAGAGTATGCTGATCATCCTGCACGGCTGTTGATGATTATTGGACATATTCTGGAAGAGCGTCTTACTAATAAATGGTTCTACAAAGAAAAAATCTATAAATCATCAGCAAAAGAAGATGAAGAGAATGATTACGAAATTGGTGCTGTAAATGTTGAGAATACTGCACAGATACTAAAGATTCTTAACCTGTATTATGAATACCTTTATACTTTTATTGGGACGTACCCGGGAACAAGTTTTAAGCGGGAAGATGTAGAGATAGCTACAATTAAGATAATATCTAGGCCTTTTTTTACAAATCATATCCGACGCAGACAAGCATCGTTTAAATTTTGCATAAACAAACTTGCTGAATTTCAAAAACTTCCAAAAGAACAAAGAGACAGCAAAACTAGTCATATTAAAACATTAATCAATGCTTTATCAGACATGAATGCAAATTACCTGTTCCGTAGGGAGAATATGATAGATTTTCTGGACATTTCCAGTTTACAAAAAGATTACATATGGGCAGTAAAGAAAGAAATCAGTTTAAGCAACGACGATAATAAAAGTGTATTACTTGAACATTCATTAGTAAAGGGTAATGAAGACTGGCTGTTTAATGATAAACCTATTACCGGCAGTGTAAAGAAGGAGTTTAGTGTAATTACTCACCAGAAATCCTGGATGGAGCTTTATTTTGAAAATAACAGTGTTTTAAAGTCTTCATTAATTAAGGCAAGACAGTTAGAGTCTCTTGAACAGAATGAATATCCTTACTATTTAAACAGTTTCATTGAATTAATGAAGGTTCAGGGAATCGGAGAAACCAATTTTTTACTGCTGAAGGAGTATGTTAATAATTTCTCGAACTTATATAGCGCCATTGAGAACAGGAAAAAAGGGATAGGAGATATTGAAAAGTTTGCTGATTTTATTATCAAACTACTATGTAGTGATTTGACTTACCAATATAATGCAACATATGTTTTCCTAAAAGATAAAGAACAAATAGATGTAGATATCAATCGCTGGAATAGATATGCAATTCTCGCCAAGAATGAAAAAGGATCAGATATAGATTTTTATAATAGCCGGAATCTAAGAATACTGGATGCATTAACTGGGGAAAAAAATGAAAGAATAACTGCAGTTATGGATACAATATTCTTTAACAAAAACGAAACAATGAAAAGCGGCAAAAAGCAAGTTGACTCAACTGTTATTAATTTGTATGAGGATAACAATGTTTGTCTTTATATACAGATTGAAAAATCGATTGGCGATGCAACATTAACACGAGAAACAATTAAAAATAATACACTTCACTTTCTTCTTCCGCTGAAAATTCTGTTGTGTATCAGATATGAAATATCAAAGTATTTAAAAAAATGTAACTTATTGAGTTATTTACAGGGTAAAAAGTTTAAAGATATAACGACGGCGTTATCTATCAGAAAAGCTTCGAAACACCATGCATTAGAACTCAATGAGGGGCATTTTGGACACCACATAATGTACGCAATTTATAAAGAAGCCAAACATTATCAATCAGGAGATCTTAACAGAGTTACCGATGTTGCGAAAGATAAATTCAATAAAGGCGATTTTGAGTTTCCAGAGACATTTACAGAAGCGTATGGACAGATTGCAGCAAAGTATATGCAATATCTTGCTAATGAGTATATTTCTTCGTTCTATAAAGAGATGGTGAAAGAATCGCTTTATAATGAAAAGAAAAAGTCGGGGAATGGAATAGTATTAGGCTTGGCAAAGACAAGGTTAGATGTGGCTCTTGACTATTTTTTGAAAATGGGATTTGAATCAAATTCTGAAGGTACTAAAATTAGTACTACCATGTTCGTACCGAATAAGAAATCAAAACAGGTACGGAGGATGGTAGGAGATCAACAAATAAAGATTACTATTCACACCGAAGGATTTACGAAAGATCGAGTGATCTGGACACGTAGTAGTGGTCAGCGTACCGAGCATTACTATTTGTTGGTATTATCGTTATCTATGAATGCCGGTAAACACTTCATCAAAGATGCTGAATCGGATCCTGTGTGTTATGTTGATGTTATGGTTGACGGGGATTATCTAGTAGTAAGAAATAATATGTCAGAAGGAGTATTTGATAACAAAGATAAGAATAATCCGTATAATCTCTATGAAGTAAAAAAAAGAATGATGACTCCACCGTGGTTCTTTGAAAGACATGAACAAAGCATAACATTATGGACTATACATACATTTATGGAAATCTTTCAAAATAAGGATGAGATTATTGACAGTATTCTTAAAAATGAGAAAAAATCAAACACAATTCCTCAAAACGAGGAGGACATAGATTTGGAGTGGATATGCCCTGACATAGGGATTGATAATCATGATGGAAAGAGGTATTTTGAAGTAAGGCTCAAATTAATAGGCGATGACATCTAAGGAGGATGAATGATGGCCAAAATCATAGTATTTGATGACAGAGGAAGCTTATATTTCAATTCCAAAGAGGATTTGATAGATATAAGAAATACTGTAGTGACTGCTGTCAGAGAAGCCAAAGAAAAAAAATCAATTGATCTTATTCAACTTGAAGACAATACTGAACTGATCTTATACACGTTGGATGATGATAATAAACCATATAGATGGAGCAGTGAAAGCGAAACAATTGAGCCAATAGACTGGCTGGGAAAAGATAAAGATGGTAACAGGATAGTTAATCTGTTTAATGAAGAAACATTTTTGATTTGTGATTACAGCTGGAATAGTGCTATTAATGGTTATGAAAATGCACTTTATGAGATTTTGACTGATGTAAGAGAGTCCACCAAGAGAATGGTCTTTTTGCTGTACTCGACAGTATTGCAAGAAGAGGCTCAAGATTTTCTTGAGGATGAATGGAATAAAGGCTTTCCCCAAAATGTTATTGCAACAAAGGAAGTGATTGGATTCGGGGAAACAAAAGTAGCAATGAGGCATTCTTTGAAAAGCAGAATCAAATATGTTTTCAGGCAATAGCACTTATTTGGATATAAGGAGTTATATATGTGCATAAACTATTCAAAATTGGGATTCACATCTCTGGCTTCAGCTGAAATG
>CACYBS010000269.1 GCA_902772725.1 Erysipelothrix rhusiopathiae | reverse complement strand
TAGAATAGCATATAAACAAAAAATCTGCGCAAGCTAGATGAGCCGTACGCTCTCAACTAACTTACACAGATAAATTTACACTCTCTTGGACTGCGGTCCTCTTTTTTAGTTATGCGATCATATGGCGGTTGCCGATTTTAAATAATTCCTCATCCACAAAATCAATCGCAACGCCATTTTCCATATCGTAGCGATATTGGCATAATAAGATTACTTCTCTTCTTGTTTCTGAACGAACAATATAGAGCTTTAATGGATAAACAAGGGTGAAGATATCGTCTATTTCTTTTCCCTTAATATAGCGAAAGCTTTTTCTTAAGCAGTATTGTTTCACATCTTCTAAACATTCCGGCAAATCTTTTAGCTCAGAAAACTTACGGAATGCTCGAATCTGGTTTAAGAGCAATTCTTCCCCTTCTTCATTTTCAAACTCCACATCCAAACGAAACTCTTTTCCCCATATATTCATTGTCAGTGCATTGATCATAATTCTACCTCCCTGATTTAATGTTTGTATACTAGCGTATTTCTCCTTCTCGCAAAGTTTCTCTTCTTCGATGTCTTCTTGGACGTTCAAATATTACTGTTAACAGTAATAATATCAGAACGACAATTAAACGAATGATCCATGGATTTAATGGAATCAACGGAATAATCCATGATGATACTGTCCAGGATGCCAGACATGTAATTATATAAAAATAAATGCTTCGAAAAGTCATGGTTGTCTCCTTTCAAATCTCTATCTGTATTGTAGCACAAAACCATTCCGGGTAATCTTCCCTAATGTATTTTCAAACCTTGATTTTTCTGAAACAAAACAATACATATCACCTTTTCGTATTGTATGTTAATTGTAAAATGTTTCAGATATATCTCAAATTTATTGAAAATAGATGTAAAAAATCATAGAATAGCCTTGTTCTAATGTAAAGTGAGGAGAAATGAGATTGAATGGAACTATTCTATAAAATTATATCGCTTTTAGGAGGCTTATCGATGTTCCTTTATGGAATGCGGTTAATGGGAGACTCCTTAAAAAGCTCATCCGGTACAGCGATGAAGGCTGCTCTGGCAAAGGTTACCAATAAACCGGCTATCGGTTTTTTGTTCGGTATGTTAGTAACCTGCATGATCCAGAGTTCTACCGCAACCATCGTATTGACCGTCGGACTTGTCGGTGCCGGATTCTTAACCTTTAGACAGTCGGTAGGAATTGTACTTGGTGCCAATGTCGGAACGGCAATCACGGCCCAAATCATTCGTTTAATGGATGTCAGTGCCGATGGCACCTCTCTGTTGTATTTCTTTAAAGCCGATAACCTGGCTCCCCTGGCCCTGTTAATCGGAATGATTCTGATCATGTTTATCAAGAAGGACAGTGCTAAAAATGCAGGATCGATCCTTGTAGGATTCGGAATCCTTTTTATGGGTTTAATTTCTATGAGCGGTTCGGTTGCCGGATTCGGCGACAGCCTTTCAACCTTCCTAACATCGTTTGAAGACAATTATATCCTAGGCTTTTTAGCCGGTGTACTTGTCACAGGAATCATTCAAAGCTCATCGGCTGTAATCGGTATTTTACAGTCGATGGCCAGTTCAGTGGGACTTCGTTTCTGTGCTGTATTTTCAATTATTTTAGGTGTTAATATCGGTGACTGTTTAACAACTTTCCTAGTCAGCCGTATCGGTGCCAAGCCGGATCAAATTCGTACTGCACTTGTACATGTCATCTACAATATCATTGCTTCCCTTCTGATTGTTTCGTTCTTATTTATCGGACGAATGACAGGGCTCATTGGCGATAATATCTGGTATATGACCTTAAACTCCGGCGGTGTTGCCAATGTACACGGTATCTTCCGTTTAGTACCTGCTGTTTTGATGATTCCGTTTTCCGGAATGCTGGCAACAATGGCTGAAAAAATTGTCAAAAATGAGCCGGTTAATGAAGAAGACGAAGAGGTCGAAGAATACCTGCGTCTGTTGGATGAGCATTTAGTATCCAATGCTACTCTGGCGTTGGACCAATCTAAAAAGTTAGTTGTCAAAATGGGTGATCTGGCTTTGAAAAATTATGAATCTATGGTTTCACAAATTCACGGGTATGATCCGGCAAGAGAAGAGCGCATGCACACAAGAGAAGGTCTTTTGGATAAGTGCGCCGATGCGGGAAACAACTATATCATCAAGATTACACCGTACTTAAGTTTAGACAAAGAAACCAGAGATCAATCCTTACAGATGAAGGCGATCACAGTTTATGAGCGAATCGGTGATCTGGAGATGAATATTTCCTACAATATGGAAAGCTTATCCAGCCATCAAAAACAATTCTCGGATGAGGCACATAGAGATTTACAAATCTTAATTGATGCGGTTACGGAAATTTTATCCAGAGCTTATAAAGCCTATCGAAAAGACAGCTTAACGCTGGCCAGGCAGATTGAACCTTTAGAAGAGGTTGTAGACGAACTTGTTAAGAAGATGAAAAAGAAACATATTAACCGTATGGTTCACGAACAATGCGATGTCTATGCCGGTATTCAATATGAAAATATTCTTTCTTATATGGAAAGGATATCTGACCAGTGCTCCGATCTTGCCGTATATATGATCAGTTCTAAAATTGAAGGTGTCAGTGGCAATGAGCACCAATATGTCCATGATATCCATCATTCCAATGATGCGATCTATCAGAAAACATATGATGAAGCATATAAGAAATATGTACGCAGACTTAATAAACATCGTGATGAGAAATCTCGGAAAAATGAATTAGTTATAAAAGAAGCATAGGCATATCCCAAACGGATATGCCTATCTTTTTTACTATTGATTTTTTACCCATTCACGAACGGCTGTTTCGCTGTTTGCGACATCGTCTGCGTTCAGTTCCAATCCTTCATAAACGCTGGCATTTGGTTCTAACTCTTCAATAGAGTGAATAGTTGAAGAAAAGCGGCTTCCGCCATGCGTTATAAATACAGTTATATTCTTTCCGCTGAAATCATATTGATCAAAGAAAGAATATACCGGCATCGGTAAATCACCCCACCAGTTAGGAATGACCAGATAGATGGAATCGTATTGTTCCGGGCTGCCACTCATTTCCTTTAAAGCCGGACGGAAACTCTCAGATTGTTCCTGTTTTGCCTGATCGATTGTCTCATTATAGTCTACCGGATAGAAATCCTCAACTAAAATCTCCATGATATCACTACCGCTTTCATCGGCAAGCCATTCTGCCATAAGCTGGGCATTGCCTTTTAGCTTGTCATCTACACGATTTACACTGGCAGAACTCATGGCATCCATATTGTCATCAAAATCCGTATTTCCCACACGGCTGAAATAAATGACAGCTGTTTTTCCATCCGCAGCTTGAGAAGTTTCTGTAATTTCAACAGTTTCCTGTTCCTTTTCAGGCTCTGTTTGTTGGGGAGCACTCTGGCTTGAACATGCACTAATCATCATTGCACAGGCTAAAATACTAAATAACTTTTTCATCATTTCCAATCCTTACTATCTCTCTATTTAAAATATTCTTGAATCTTGAGCATACGGGTACTCTGTTTAACATGGAATGGACAGCGTTTATCACAATGCCCGCATTGGATACAATTCGATGCGTTTTTCTTTAATTCATGATAATGGGATTTTGCCATATCATCCCCGGCTATTGCCAAATCATAATATTTATTAACTAATCCGATATCGATTCCCATTGGGCACGGCTTGCAGTGATTACAATATACGCATCTTTGTTCGACTTTTGAAACAGTTAAGCTCGAGATGATCGAATAATCCAATTCCTTTTCGGATTGATTGTAATAATCCAATAAAGATTCTACTTCCTCTACACTTTGAGCTCCCGGTAAAACAGTCAATACTCCCGGTGTATCCAATGCATATTTAATACATTGATAAGGTGTCAAAGCATAATGGAAGATGGATTGTGATGCATCTAAAAGCTGTCCTCCGGAAAACGGCTTCATAACAGAGATACCGATTCCTTCTTTTTCACATCTTTGATAAATCGCATTTCGCTCATCTAAGTTTCCAAAGGCATACTCACCTTTTCCAAAATCGTAACCGGGATTAATGGAAAACATCAACATATCGATATCCGCTTCATCCAGAATTGTTTGAATGACTTCGGGTGTATGTGAAGATAATCCGATATGACGGACAACTCCCGATCTTTTCAAATCTAATATATAGTCATAAATCCCGTTTTTCTTATAGATTTCCCAATCTTCAATCTCATCCTGACAATGGATAAATCCATAATCGATATAATCGGTATGAAGCTTTTCCAATTGCCATTGAACAGATTTCTTAACGGTATCTAGATCCAATGACCACCCATAGGTTCCCTTTGTATAATCTGCTCCAAAATGAATTTGATAATAAATATTCTTTCGCACGTCTTTAAAAGCTTCCCCATAGATGAGAAAAGCCAATCCATCTCCGGCAGCTAAATCGTAGTAATTGATTCCACCCTCATAAGCTTTTCTAAGTGCTATTACAGCCTCGTCTGTTCCTGCCTCATACATATAGGAAGAGCCAATTCCGATTTCAGAAATGTAATCGCCTGTTTTTTTATTGATTCTATATTTCATCTTCCTTTACCTATCCCACTTTTATTTTATTTGTCCTTCTAAACATATTCAAATACCCTTTCAGCATGGATGTTTATTCCAAAAAGTAATACATTGTCGAAATTATTATGTGATATAATAAGACCGTATAAAGGAGAATGATTATGATTGTAAGAAGAGCCGAAGTTAAAGATATCGATTTTATCAATAAGTTATTAAGCCAGGTATTGGAAATACACGCTAAGCTTCGCCCGGACCTGTTTATTTCGGGTACCCGTAAGTATACAACGGAAGAATTGACTCAGATCATCAAAAATGATCAAACGCCTATCTTTGTAGCAGAAGAAGATGGTACTTTATATGGATATTGTTTCTGCATGATTGAAGAAACGAAAAATTCCAATAATCTGCACGATATGAAAACGCTGTATATCGATGATTTATGCGTAGATGAAAACGCACGCGGAAAACATGTGGGAAGAACACTCTATAAATATGTGGTTGATTACGCCCGCTCCATTGGATGTCAAAATATCACCTTAAATGTTTGGGAAGGTAACCACAACGCCAGAACCTTCTATGAAAAAATGGGATTTGGTGTTCGTAAAACCATGATGGAAAAGAAATTATAAGACGAAAAAATATCCACCGGCTGACCCGGTGGTTTTTCATATGCGGGCATAACCCTCTGCGACAAACGCTATAGACGTTTTCCCCTAAACGGGTCAACCAGCTCCAATTCCAGTTGTTTGGCTACCCGGTCTTCTTTCAATTGATTCTTGATATATTCCTGTATTTTCTTTTGTGTTTTTACCTTTCAGGTATGATAAAATGCTTTCCTCTTGTATTTCGGGGCAAACACAACGTGATATTTACATCTCCATTTTGTGTATGATAGACTATATAAGTCATCAGTATAATCGCTCATGACAAAACCTCCTTGTATATTTTCTCTGTAGTTTGCAGACCACAGTTACAGTATACTTGGAGGCCTTTTTTATTATCACTCCACTAGAGCTTTTACGGACCCCCAGACTATCCGGGGGTATTGTGCCAAAAAAGAAGTCCGTATGATACGGACTTCTATTTTTTATCGGTTTGTGTTTCGGAAGTATCTTCCTTTTTAGAATCGGATGTAGTGGATTCTTCCTTTTTAGATCCTGAGGTAGAAGACTCTTCTTTCTTAGAATCTTCTTTGGACTCTTCTTTTTTAGATTCTTCCTTTTTAGATTCTTCTTTTTTGTCCTCTTTCTTATCTTCCTCTTTCTGAGATTCATCCTGCTTGAAGGTATGATAAGTAACGATAACCTTTGAATCAACTCGGAAGGCGTCTCCCTGTCTGAAGTTTTCGCTGCCTCCTATTGTGATATGAGCAACCTGGCCATCAGAACGAAGCCATCCGACAATCAAATCTTCCTGCTTATTGGTGTCAATATTTTCAAATCCTGCTTCCTTAAACTTTGCAACCACTTCAGTATAAGACAATCGTCTTGCGTCGCTGGAAGACATCGGAACAACTACCTTCGATGCTGCATGATATTGAATGATTACCGGTGCATCATAGGCAAACTTGGATTCAGTATTAAAGGTAAGATTTTCATCAATAGATACTGAGATGATTTGACCTTCCTTATCCAGATCGGCTAAATTTAAATCCTCTACAGGAACGGCTTTCACATTAGTGAAGCCATGATCGGCAAATTCATCAACCACATCGACATAATTCTTATCAACGCATTCCTGAGAATTAATGCCAACTACAGTAAGCTTACGCCATTGATAGAACTTATAGCCTCCAAAACATGCCAGAATCAGAATCAATATACCGCACGCAATCCAGGTCCAATGGGTCATAGCCCACTGTCTTCGTTTTTTACGACGGTAATCTCTTCGATCGATAGCCTGTTCCATGCGCTCTCTATCTTTCTGCATACGCTCAACATCTTTTTCAGACTGTTTCTGCTCCTGTTTTTCAAAGAAAGACTCCATAAATCCAGGCTTTTTCGGTTCCTGTTGAATCTCTGATTCTAATTGTGCCTGTTCACTTTCCATATTGAACGGATCCGGGTTTTCATAGGATGGTTCGGAAACAAATGGCTCTTGTGATTCATAAGACACATTGGATGGTTCACTATCTGAAGACTCACCTGAAACATCCGGAGTATAATTTTGATTCTCTTCGAAGGATGTATCCTGTCGAACCGGTGTTTCTTCTTGAATTTCTTCTACCTCTTCCTGATCTTCATCTCTTAAGAAATCCAGAACATTCTTCGATTTTTCACGTGGCTTTTCATCACCAAACAGCTTACCGAAGAAGCCAACCTTCTTTTCCTGCACTTCTTCATTTTCTGCCGTGTTGGAAAAATCAATTCCGTGATCATCGGATGGCTCCGGTTTTGTTTCTTCTACTTCATCTGATGCAGCTTCTTCTTCCTGTTCAACCGTTGTTTCCGGTTTGACTTCCTCAACCGGTGTTTGTTCAACGGCTTCTGTTTCAACAGGCTCTACATCAATGATTTCCGGCTCTTCATTTGGTTGGGCAGATGGAATTTCTTCCACAATTTCCGGCTCGTTTGAAGCTTCTTGTTCAACTGGCTCTGAAACTGTCTCCTGATTGATGATTTCAGGTTCTGTTTCTGCCGGTCCGGATTCATCATTATTTGCTGGTTCTTCAACAGCTTCTTCTACAACAGGAGCTTCATCAACAGGCTCGATCTCCTGCACGTTTTCATCATATTCAATGACATCTGTATCCACAACAGAAGCTTCCTTAGCCGGTTCAATATTCGGTGCTTGGTAATTCTCTACATTATTAATTTTGAATTCATAGCCACAATTTACGCATGTCCATGCGCTCAACAATGGATCAAAGCCGGGCTGCTTATTTACCTGCTTAAAACATTTTGGGCAATAATATTTCTTTTCTTTAATTTCCATAATCGTAACCTTCTTTAATCTATCTTCATTATAATAAAAAATCCCGAATTTGAGAACGATTTCATGATGTGAACTATATTCTTTCAAGGTTTTGGCTTCCGTGATAAAATACAAACATGTTGAAAGTAACATTATTAGGATGCAGCGGTGTAATGCCAACTAAAGACCGCTTCTTAACATCCCTTTATCTACAATATAAGAACAAAACTTTTTTGATAGACTGCGGAGAAGGATGTCAGATTGCCATTCAAAATGCAGGGCTCTCTTTTTTTTCGATTGATGTGATCTGTATCACCCATTTTCACGGGGATCATATATTGGGATTACCGGGATTATTGATGACGATGTCCCTGCATCAGCGAAAAGATCCTGTTACGATCATAGGCCCGAGAGGAATCCGCCAGGTTGTAGAGACAATCTGCCGTTTTTCGGCTATCACCTTCCCAATATCCTATCAGGAGGTATACGATTGGACATGCGTTTTCCAGGAGGACGGACTTCGCATTACCGGTATTTCGTTGGATCATAACGTAGTTTGTT
>CACYBS010000268.1 GCA_902772725.1 Erysipelothrix rhusiopathiae | reverse complement strand
CGGGGTCAAGCGGACATTTATGCGGCGGTATTCTCTTATCCGCAATACTGGGTCCGTATGCCGGCTTTTTGACCATGATAGGAATTCTGTTAACGCAATGCCTGTTCTTTGCGGATGGCGGCTTGCTGGCGTTAGGATGTAATATATGGAACATGGCTTTCTATGGCTGTTTTATCGGCTCTTTCTTGATTTGGAAGCCAATGATGAAAGGCGGAATCACGAAGACCAAAATTATCATTGCTTCTATTGTCGCATCTGTCATTACACTTCAAATGGGAGCTTTTTCCGTTGTGTTGGAAACGACGATTTCAGGTATTTCGGAATTACCGTTCTCCAGTTTTGTATCGGTCATGCTGCCGATTCATTTAGCCATCGGTTTTGTTGAAGGCGTTGTCAGCGCTGCTGTTCTATGTTTTATTCATTCAGCCAGACCGGAATTATTATGGTGCTCAGATCCTCAATCAGAAGGTAAGGGGACAATGTCTTTGAAAAAGACATTAACTGTAATGAGCGTAATCACATTATTTGTTGGTGGAGTACTTTCCTTATTTGCTTCGGCTTTCCCGGATGGATTAGAATGGTCAATCGGAAAAATGATTGGAGATGCCGAAATTGTTAACGGAGCCGATCCGTATGCTGCGGCTGAGCAGATCCAGTCTACGACATCTTTCCTGCCGGATTATGGCTTTGCAGGTTCTGATAGTGCATTAGGTACTACGGTCTCCGGTATTGTCGGATGTCTTATTGTGGTGGCTATTTGTTTTGCGGTCGCATATTTATTTAAATTTTTCAGAAAAAGAAAAGAAGCATGAATAAAATAGAAAGTGCAATTTTAGAAATAGAAAAATTAGATGTAATGGCTAGAGAGGATCGATGGATCAACCAGATCCATCCTCTAGCCAAACTTTTTGTTACGGTTTTATATATTGTTTTGGTCATGTCTTTTCATCGGTACGATATATATGGCTTGTTGTCCATGGCAATTTATCCTTTTTTTATTTTCCAGCTATCGGGGCTATCCTTTAAAAACGCTTTGTACCGGCTCCGGGTAGTTTTGCCTTTAGTCTGTATTGTAGGCATATTTAATCCGATATTTGACCGTACCATTCTTGTGGAAACACCTTTTGTGATTCGCGGCGGCATGGTTTCCATGATTACCTTGATGTTAAAAGGCGTATTCACAGTATTCGCAACATATATTTTAATTGCCTCAACAACAATAGAAAAAATCTGTTATGCCTTACGAAAGATACACATTCCCAAAATTCTCGTAACAGAAATCATGTTGATTTATCGATATATTACCGTTCTTCTTCAAGAGACTAATCGAATCACACAAGCATATGCTTTGCGTGCACCCGGCCAGAAAGGGATAGCTTATAAAGCCTGGGGTCCTTTGGCAGGACAGCTTTTGTTAAGAAGTATGGACAGGGCGGACCATGTATATGAAGCGATGCTGATGCGCGGTTATCATGGAGAATTTCCGTTTGGTACCACAAAATCATTCAATAAAAATGATGTGATATTCTGTCTGCTGGCAGCAGGAGGATCATTACTTCTTCGGATATTTCCGTTATTTTATTGGATTGGATCTTTTTTTGTATAGGAGGGCACATGAGCCATATACATATAGATGTTGATGATGTTTCATTTTCCTATGAGAAAAATCAGCCGATATTAAATCATATTTCATTTCATGCATCGGAAAACGACTCGATTGGCTTGATTGGAGCCAACGGTGTGGGAAAATCCACTTTGTTGAAGTTAATGGTAGGATTGTATTTGAATTTTACCGGCTCAATTCGCGTTGAGGAAATTCCCGTAGAAAAAAATATGTTAAATAAGATCCGGGAAAAAATCGGATACGTTTTCCAGGACAGTGACAGCCAGCTGTTTATGTCTACGGTATTTGATGATGTTGCCTTTGCTCCAAGAAACTATGGTTTATCGGAAAAAGAAGTGGTTTCACGAACAGAGAACGCTTTAGAAAAGGTTCATATTTCGCATTTGAAAGACAAGGGAATCTACAAATTATCCGGTGGTGAAAAGAAGCTGGTATCCATCGCAACCATTTTGTCGATGACACCGGATATCATCATTATGGATGAACCGTCTGTCGCATTGGATCCCAGAAATCGAAAAAATCTCATTCACATCTTAAATGAATTTGATCATTTAAAAATCATCGCTTCGCATGATTTAGATTTTGTATGGGATACATGTAATCGTGTAATTCTTTTATCTAAAGATGGAATTGTCTTTGACGGGGATCCGGAAATCATATTAAGAGATGAGAAAACATTGATGGAAAACGGATTGGAATTACCGCTTTCTTTAACGAAAAGAATATAGAAGCATGTCTTGGAAAACATGCTTCTTTTTAGATACCAGGGGGGTATCGAGGGGGCTAGATCGCAAATCCGGTAATTAAAAGAGTTGCCGTAAACATAAGTGTATATAATCCTAATTCACGGTCGGCTCTTTGCTGAATCTGTTTTTTCCTTTTGATTTGTGCCTGTATATTTTTATGATGTGAATGCAGAGAGTTTGAATTAACCGTCGCAAACAATTCGGTGTTTAATTTATCATTCATGTTGTAACCTCCTACAAGAAACTTGTAATGTATCTATATAATAGTGAATAATCTTGTAAAAATCAAGAGTAATTTACAATAAAATTGTAGACTATGTGTTTTATTTATCAAGAATTGTGTTATTATATCTCTGTAAGGGGTGTTTTATGAGTTTACATACCAGAATTAAAGAACGACGTAATATATTAAAAATCAGCCGCAGCCAGCTTGCGAAGCAGTTAGGGGTCACTCCTTCTGCAGTGGCCAATTATGAAAACGGAATCAGCGCACCGAAGATGGAGTTAATGCCGAAATTGTTTCAGGCATTAAAATGCGATGCGAATTACTTGTTTATGGAAAATGACCGGCCGGCGGATACGTATTCTGTGGATGAGGTGGATTTGATTGAACAATACCGTACTTTGGATGAATTCGGGAAGAATGCTGTTAAGCATTCATTAGAACACGAATATATTCGATGCCATAGTCCGATTCGCGTCCCTATGATCGATCTTCCTTTTTTCCAATTTGCACCATCGGCAGGAACGGGCGTATATGTACCGGATGAGGTAGATATGGCTTATGTTTCTGTTCCCCAAACAAAACAGGCACGCCAGGCTGATTATGTCTTACAGGTCAACGGTAAAAGTATGGAACCGGAATATATGGACGGAAGCTGTGTATTGGTAAAAAAACAGGAATCGGTAAATCCGGGAGAAATTGGAATTTTTGTGGTTGATGGCGAATCATACATCAAAGAATTTAGAGCGAATTGTCTGCATTCATTAAATCCTGAATATGGGGATATTGATTTAACGGAAGATCAATATGTGCAGTGTATGGGTAAAGTAATAGGGAAATTAAATCATATTTAGTTTCCTTTTTTTTATATTTTATTTAAAATAAAGCATAAACCTTGCGATAAACAAAAAAAGAATCTATTATGAAAACGAGCATTTATGCGTTCGAGGTTTTATTATGGCAAAAAAGAATGGTTCGAAACAGGTTAAGACAAAAAGAAGAAAAATTCGCTATACAAGAATTCTTTCGTTGTTAGCGGTTTTTTTCGCGCTTTTCTTTTTGATTCGTTTTGCCTTATCGGCATTTAAACAGCCGGAAGAACCGCAAACAGCCGTCGCATTTATCCAAAGCGATTTAAAAGAAGAATCCAAAAAGCTTAAAGAAGCAGCCGAAGCCCGCAAAGAAGATCCCGATATACAGACTGGTTTTATAACAACAGAAGCAGGAACGCAATACTTTGATCTTAGCGGACAGATGTTGACAGGCCTTCAAAAAATAAAAAAATCTTACTATTATTTCAATGAAGAAGGCTACATGGTCAAGGATGCGATGCTCAATGTAGAAGGACTGATTCGCTACTTTGGACCGGATGGTGTCATGGCAACAGGAAAGACAAAGGTAGGAGACCGTACTTTATTATTTGATAAAGACGGAGAATTACAAATTGATATCGAAGAGTTGGAAAAGGGCATTGACCAGATTGTAAAAAAATACAACAAAGATAAAAAAGGCGAATATAGTTTCTACTTTAAAGATATTCGTACGGGAAATACCTTGACCATCAACAATAAATCGTATTATCCATGTTGTATGATCAAAGTTCCGGCATTAATCGGTACTTTCCAAAAGATTTATTCCGGGGAACTCGATTATATGGCAAACTATGAGAACATCAGCTTGATGGTCATTATGAGTGATAACACAGCTTACAATGATTTGATGATTCAGGTCGGAGAAGGCGACGGTGTCAAAGGTGTACATTTTGTAAATGATATGCTGGCGGAAATGGGTATAGAAGAAACCCGTCTGCATCATGGATTGATTCCGGGTGAAGGTTATTTCACTGACGGTGGAGACAATGTAAGCAATCCGGTTGATATCGGAGTTATATTTGAGAAACTTTATTACGGCCAGGTTATATCTCCGGAAGCCAGTGCAGAAATGATTGAATGGTTGAAGCTTTGCGGTGATAACATGGAATTAGCTGCAGGAATACCGGAGGGAATTCCGTTTGCTCATAAAACCGGATGTGCAGATGATATTTATCACGATGGCGGCGTCGTTTATATGGGTGACCGCGATTATATCATCAGCTTATTTACGGCCGGATTTGGAGATGATCGATCTGAAATGATGGCAGAAATCTCCAAATATGTTTATGAATATGAGGCCGGGTTATTTTAGAAGTGAGAAGATGGCATAATGTGTCATCTTTTTTTTGTACCATAATATAAAAAATACTTTATAATAAAAATAGAGCTGTATTCATGGAGTGGAGCAGATAGAGCCTTTTCTGCTTCAGATTAAGATCGAAAGATAATGGAGGGGATCAAATGAAAAAGATTACACCGATTATAATTTCATTTATCATGTTATTGTCAGGCTGTGCTGCCAAGACGGATCTTTCCGGCAGTGAATATGTTGGAAATTGGCAGGCTGTTAAGATCGTCTTAACTGAAGATACAATATATGAAAGTGTAGACGTTCATGACGACGATTCAGATAAGGTGCTGCAGCATCTTGTTGAGTCAGGAATATTACTTCCGGATGGTAAGCTCAATCTAGCAGGACTATCCAATTCCAGTGATTTGTCCGATACAACACTTACATTAAAGAAAGATGGCGTATCTGTAATGGAAGTGTATGGCAGGGCAACTACAGGATATTGGGAAGAAATAAATGATGGTATTAAAATTATTGGTCGATCACGTGAATACAAGGCGAAAAAGAATGATGACGGCACAATAACGGTAGAACGGTACGGTGCCATAATCACTTATAAAAAACTATAAAGGAGATCATAATTATGGGATTATTACAAGCAGCTATTGGATCAGCAAGCGGTGTGCTATCTGATCAATGGAAAGAGTTTTTCTACTGTGATGCTTTAGACAAAGACGTATTGGTAGTAAAAGGTAAAAAACGAGTATCCTCGCATTCATCGAACAGAGGCAGCGACAATATCATCACAAAAGGCTCAGGAATTGCGGTTGCCGATGGTCAATGTATGATTATTGTTGAACAGGGAAAAGTAGTTGAAGTATGTGCTGAGCCGGGCGAATACACATATGATTCATCTACAGAACCGAGCATTTTCTGCGGAAATCTGGGAGATGGTATTATGGAAACCTTCAAACAGATCGGAAAACGTTTCACTTACGGCGGTGAAGCTCCAAAGGATCAGAGAATTTATTATTTCAACACAAAAGAAATTACCGACAACAAATTCGGAACCGCGAACCCTATTATGTTCCGTATCGTAGATGACCGTATCAACTTAGATTTAGATGCTAGCGTTCGCTGCAACGGTATGTATTCTTATAAGATTACCGACCCAATCTTATTCTATACAAATGTATGCGGAAATGTTGCAGGCAGCTATACCCGCTCTGAAATCGATCAGCAGTTAAAGACAGAATTTATCAGCGCATTACAGCCTGCTTTCGCACAATTATCTGCAAAGAAAATGCGGCCGAATGAAATTCCGGCACATACAGATGATTTATGCGAGGCAATGAACTCCGTTTTGACAAAGAAGTGGTCTGAGCTTCGCGGTATTTCGATTGTTTCTATCGCAATGAATCCAATCACATTGCCGGAAGACTACCAGAAGATGATTGCCGATGCACAGCGTGCAGCTATGCTTAAAGACCCGACAATGGCAGCAGCTACAATGTTGAACGCAAAGGCAGACGCAATGAGAGATGCAGCCAACAACTCAGCAGGCGCTATGACCGGTTTCATGGGAATGAATATGGCAGGCGCACAGGGCGGCGACGTTGACATCCAGGGCTTATACGCAATGGGAAATAAAAAAGAAGACACTACCCAGGCAACTATGAAGGTAAATGACAAGCCGACATGGACTTGCGAATGCGGCACTGTGAATACCGGTAAATTCTGTGCTGAATGCGGAAAACCGAAACCGGCAGATGCAGATGGATGGACATGTGAGTGCGGTACTGTGAACAAAGGTAAGTTCTGCTCTGAATGCGGAAAACCAAAACCTGCAAGCGCACCGAAATATGTATGCGACAAGTGTGGATGGGAACCGGAAGATCCGTTTAACCCTCCGAAATTCTGTCCGGAATGCGGAGACCCATTTGACGAAAAGGATCGCCGATAAAAGGTGAAATATGGCTGATTTACAGGAATTTAAATGCCCAAATTGCGGCGGCTCGATGGAGTTTGACCCCAGTTTACAGCAGTTAAAATGTCCTTATTGTGATACCGTAATCAGCATCGATGAGTACCAGAAATTAAATCAAGAACCAGACATTCCTCCGGCACCGCCGGAGGAATCTCGTACATGGGATGATGAAGAAACCAAACACCTCCGCTTATACGTTTGTAACTCGTGCGGCGGTGAAATCGTAGCTCATGAATCCCTGGGAGCATCATCCTGTCCTTTCTGCGGCAACCCGGTTGTAATGAAGGGACAGTTTACCGGTGATTTAAAGCCGGACTATGTGATTCCTTTCAAATTGAATAAGGATCAGGCAAAGCAGAAATATATGCAGCATCTGCAGGGAAAACCTTTTTTGCCTGGTATTTTTAAGGATGAGAACCATATTGATGAAATTAAAGGTATCTATGTACCGTTTTGGCTTGTTGATGCAGATGTAGATGCAGACATTCAATATGCGGCTACGACTACAAGGTCATGGAGTGATGCAAGATATCGATATACGGAAACCAAACATTATGTATTGGATAGAGAAGGTTCGGTATCCTTTTCCAATGTTCCTAAAGATGCATCAAAAGAGATTGATGATGCGATGATGGAATCCATCGAACCTTTTGATATGTCGGAGGCAGTGTCTTTCCAAACAGCATATCTTGCAGGATATTTTGCGAATCGATATGATGAGCAGATTAACGAAAGCATGGAAAGGATCCGCCAGCGTGTGAAAACCAGTACGGAATCCATATTCAGGGATTCTACTTCCGGTTTCGGTGCCGTAGTTGTTCAAAGCAGCAGAGTGAATTTGAATAACACCAGCTATCGCTATGTGTTATATCCGGTATGGCTGCTCAACACGACCTGGAATGACCAGCATTTCCATTTTGCGATGAATGGACAGACAGGAAAATTTGTAGGAAACCTTCCTGCCGATAACAGGGCATATTGGAAATTTGTGGTTCTCTGGGGAATAGTGATTGCGGTAGGAATTTATGCCCTGCTGTGGGCTATATTGTTGATATAGGGGGTGCTTATAATGAAAAAATGGATAAGCGCCTTAGCAGTTGTTTTACTAACTTTATTTTCTTTTCAACCTGTTAAAGCGGATTCGGATCAGGTCTATGTCATTGATGAAGTCAATGTGATTTCAGAAACCTATCTGACCCCTTTAAACACTAAAGGCCAGCAGATTTATGAAGATACCGGTATGGTAGTCAGCTGTCTGTTAGCTTCTCACGATGAGAGCGTTGGCTTGATTGATTATGTAAAAGCCAAGTACAGCGAATACTATGGCGATGCCGATGGTATTATGCTGGGGATGGATGATAAATTATGGTGGATTTATTGTTCCGGCAAGGCAGCGGATTATGTCGACAGCGCAACGGAAAACCGCCTGTGGAGAATTTTTTCCGATAATCAATATTATGATGAGGCGATTTCCGATTATATGGATGCGGCCGCTCAATTGTTCAGCACCGGGCAGGCTCCAACACCGGCGATTCCGGAAACCAGACAGAAGCCTTTGCTGGTGGATGACGGAGATCTATTAACGAGCGGTGAAGAAAGCGATCTGCTCTCACTGCTGGAGGATTTATCCGAAAAACAGCAGTCGGATATTGCGGTTGTTACGGTTAATTCTCTAAATGGCCAAAACGCTCAGGATTTTGCGGACGATTATTACGACTACAACGGCTATGGTTACGGCTCCACAGACAGCGGAATTATGCTGGTGGTATGCCTGCCGACAAGAGACTACGCTTTGACTACTCATGGTGATGCCAGAGATTTATTGTCTGACAGGTCACTTGATTATATCGAAGACGCGTTTGTTTCCAAATTGAGTAACGGCGATTATTATGGCGCATTTAAGGCTTATGCCAATATGACCGATGCCAGATTGGATGAAGAAAGAAATCCAACTCCGCCTTCGGTTTCTCCGATTTGGATACCTGTCTGTCTGTTAATCGGATTTAGTATATCCGGGGTTATTGGCAGCTCCAGAAAGTCAAAGCTGAAAACAGTTGCTCTGCAGTATGAAGCCAATAATTACTACAATAGGCAGTCTTTACGTCTAAGACGTAAAACCAACAATTACATAAACAGTACGATGAGTCGAATTCCGATTCACACAGATGATGGACCATCCAGAGGCGGTGGCGGCGGACACACCTTCCATACGAGTTCTTCGGGAAGAATCCATGGCGGCCGGTCCGGAAAATTCTAAGGATTTGACAAAGTGCTTAAGTTATTTTAAAGTAATCTTGGGGTAGTATGTTCCGAGATTACTTTTTTTTCGGAAATGCTAAATAAGGGGATTCATATCATAGATATATTGCAGGAGAACGAATATGAAAATACGATGGCTGAGTGTCGTCGTTTGTTTGTGCATGGCAGTTCTTACAGGCTCTACTACTGTTATGGCCTCGGAGAACAATCAAATCATGCCCGGAGAACTGTTTCTTTGGAAGATGGCTTCGGGTTGGACAGAACTTCCGACCAAAGACGGAACCATTACTGTCTATTACGCAAACGGACATTTGACACACGGACAGGCAAATATTGACGGAGAATGGTATTATTTCGATGGGGAAACCGGTGCTATGGCTACCGGCTTAGTCGAAATCCCGAAAAAATATGAACCACAGGGAGCGAAAACCTGCTACTTTGGGGATGATGGGAAACGCATGTCCGGCTGGATAGATTTCGATGACGGCAGGCGTTATTTCAATCATGAAACCGGAGCTATGGCAGTTGGAAAAACCGTCATTCCCGGAGAAGATACAGACAGCGGAAGCGATGAAGTATTTTACTTCAATGACGACGGAATACAAGCCTTTGGGGAATTGCTGGTAGATGATGAGTGGATCTATATTGATCCTGAGACCGGTCATCCTCTAGATTGGATCCGCTATCCGGAAGATGCCCAAGACCAGGACGCCCGCATGGCAAACAATGCCATTATGGTATGGATGTATTTCAAGTCTAAGGGATGGACGATGGAAGCTGTTGCCGGTATGCTTGGAAACATGCAGATGGAATCTATGATCAATCCGACAAGTACCGATGGTATTGCCTATGGCCTGGTACAGTGGACTCCTATCAGCAAGCTGGAACAATGGTGCATCGATGAAAACTATATGTTGGAAGATGGCCGCGGACAATGTGCCCGCATTCAATATGAGATGGAAAATGAGATTCAATGGTTTACATCGGATTACTCCATGACATTTAGGGAATATTCTCAGAATGCCGGAGATCCGCAGGAATTAGCTCATGTATTCATGGCAAACTATGAACGCCCTTATTACTTCAGCTATTGGGAAAGGGCAACCTTTGCGCAATATTGGTATGATTATTTAAAAACCGTATTTCCAAATGGCTAATACCGAGCGAAAGCTCGGTTTTTTCGTTATAATATTTATTAGGAGATGATATATATGGGTACAGGAATTTCTGATACAAAATATGAAAATTTAGATCAAATCTGCATATCCGCAAGAACGATATTTGATGAGCTGGTTGAAGCCGCACATCCGGAAGCAGGAGATATACTTGTAGTTGGCTGTTCTTCCAGTGAAGTGGCAGCGCATAAAATCGGAACCTTCTCCAGCGAAGAAATCGGGAAAGCGTTATTTGAAACTTTAAATAATGCCTGCAAAGAAAAAGGACTGTATCTGGCATGCCAGTGCTGTGAACACTTAAACCGGGCTATTATCGTGGAGAAAAAATGCGCAAAAGAAAAAGACCTGGAAATGGTCAATGTCAAACCTCAGCTTAAGGCCGGGGGATCATTCGCAACTGCTGCATTTAACGGCTTTGATCAAGCCGTTGCGGTTGAACATATCAAAGCGGATTTAGGAATTGATATCGGAGACACATTGATAGGCATGCACTTAAAGGATGTGGCAGTACCGGTTCGTGTTTCATTAAAATCGATTGGAAACGCGCATGTGGTATGTGCAAGAACCCGCTTAAAATACATCGGCGGACCAAGAGCTGCTTATCAATAAATACTAAAAAATACTGTTGTTAAATAAGTGATACATGATTTCCGTTAATGATTGTTTAGATGTCCCCGGATAGCCGACAAAGCTTTTTACAATCCCGGTTAATGCTCCCGCAATGAAATTAGCCTTATATACTTTTTCCTTCTCGGAAGCAGCAGATATAAAACAATCGCAGTTCGTTAAAGAATCATAGACGCTGTTATAAAAAAGATAGGTGATATTGTTCTGCACTAATAGGGCAAGAAAATCGCGGTTTTCATAAATATAATCGGCATAGTTTTCTGAGAATTGTCGAAGATAGGAAGGCTCTTTGTGAAATGCCGGTGCTTTGCAGCAATGCCGTTCAGAGAGCGTAAAAAGAACTACGTTTTCTCTGTAGCTGAATAATGTATAGAAGGTTTGCCGGGAAATACCGGCTTCTTTACATAATTCGCTGACGCTGATCTCGACAAATGGTTTTTCGGACATCAGCCGAAGGAGAGCATCCGCAATTTGTTCTTGTGATGTGAGAGCTGTTTTATTGGTACCGCAATACATAATTTCACCTGATCCTTTATATGTAAAAAAATTATAGAATTAAACTTGACAATTGTAAAGGATGGATGTATCTTATTTTTACAGTAAACTTGACAAGTGTCCAACGACATTTGTCAAAATTTTTACCAAGAAATTAGCACTCTTTAAAAAAGAGTGACAAAGGAGGGGCAGAATGGCAGTTTTACCAATATACAACGCAATCACATTACCGGAATCGAATTTATATATGAAGACCGATTCCTATACAAAACTGACAGGGAAATCGCCTTATTTGGATGAGAAGGTTACCTTGATCATTTCCAAGAAGGAAATCGGACGAAAAGGATTCCATTCCGACAGCTTCTATCCAATCGGACTGACCGGAACCATTGAAGAAGTCAATGAAAACGGATATATCATGATTCGAACAAGGAAACGCGTCAACATCGATGATGTATATATTTATCCGGGAGGAAAGATTGAATTATCTACTTCTACTCGTATCGAAATCGATGATTTAGATAAGGAAGATGCCAGAAACCGTCTGGCAAGATTAAAGGGAGATATCCTTCGTATCGCTGAAAAGAATCAATGGGGACAGGCAATCCGTGCCTATGTGAACCGCTGGATTTCGATTGCGGATATCGCTTCTGCGATGTCTCCGTGGATGATCAATTCCAATGAGGAAAAATATGCGCTGCTGGCAGAAGATTCGCTGCAGGAGCGTTTCAATAAAACGGAAAAGATTATTTATGAAAACATGGAAATGATCCAGGTACAGTCCCAGGCCCAGAATGCCCAGGAGGAAGAGTACCAGAAAATCTATCGTGAATCTGCGATTAAGAAACAGATGGAATATCTTCAAAAAGAATTGGATGAGATGCATCCGGAAAATGTATCTGATTTAAGACGGCTTGAAATTAAGGTGAAAGAGCTTCCGATGAACGAAAGTGCCAAAAAGGAAGCACAGAAAATCTTGAACCGTTTAAAAAGTGAAGGGCAGAACAGTGCGGAATCCGGAATGTTGATGGATTATATGGATTATCTAACCTCTCTGCCATGGAAAAAAGAAGAGAAAAAAGATATCCATTTAGATGAAGCAAGAGAAATCTTAGAAGCCGATCATTTCGGATTGGATAAGGTAAAGAATCGTATTATTGAACAGATTGCGGTAATGAATTTAAAAGGCCAGCAATCCGGTTCTATCCTGTTATTTGTCGGTGCACCGGGTACCGGTAAGACAAGTATCGGACAAAGTATCGCCAAGGCTCTTGGCAGGGAATATGTCCGTATTTCTTTAGGTGGTGTTCGTGATGAAGCGGATATCCGCGGACATAGACGTACTTATATCGGTGCTATGGCAGGCCGTATTATGGATGGTATTCAAAAGAGCGGTGTATCCAATCCTGTTATGGTCTTAGATGAAGTGGATAAATTATCCATGTCTTATAACGGTGATCCGGCAAGTGCTTTATTAGAGGTATTGGATCCGGAACAGAACCATACCTTTACCGATCATTATTTAAATGTTCCGTTTGATTTATCGGATGTATTCTTTATCTGTACGGCAAACTCATTAGATACGATTCCGGAACCATTGTTGAATCGTATGGAATTGATTCAATTCAGAGGCTATACACCAATCGAAAAAGAAGAGATTGCCAAACAGCATCTGCTTCCTAAGGCAATGAGTGCCGTTGGGTTAAAAGAAGACCAGCTTACAGTTGATGATCAGGCAATCGAAAAAGTAATTTCCGATTATACCAGAGAAGCCGGTGTTCGTGGCTTGAAAAAGCGAATGGATATGATTTGCCGTCAGGCAGCTGTTGCGATTGTATCCGAAAAAGAGGAGGTCGTACACGTAACCGAAGACAATCTCAGTGAATATATGGATATGAATCCAATCACACACAAAAGTGTACCGGAAACGGCTAAGGCCGGTGTTGTGACAGGATTGGCATGGACCAGTGTCGGCGGAGAAATTCTCTACATTGAAACGATGTTTACGAAAGGAAACGGCAAATTAACCGTAACCGGTCAGCTTGGTGATGTGATGAAAGAATCCGCTCAGATTGCGATCAGCTTAGTGAAATCCTTCTTCCCGGAAAAGGCAGATATGTTTGAGAAGAATGACTTACATATTCATGTACCGGATGGTGCCACTCCAAAAGATGGACCATCTGCCGGTATTACGTTAACTACCGCTTTATCTTCTCTTGTGAGCGGTGTTGCGGTTGATCCGCACATCGCAATGACAGGAGAAGTATCCCTGCAGGGAAATGTGAATCCAATCGGAGGTCTTCCGGAAAAACTGATGGCAGCCCAGCGCTCCGGTGTTAAAAAGGTATTTATACCAATCGACAACAAGCCGGATCTAAAGGATGTTGCCAAAGAAGTTAAGGACCAGTTAGAAATTGTTCCGGTATCCACAGTAAAAGATGTTTTGGATGCACTTGAAATTCACCCTGCGTTTGTGAAAGCATAAGGACTGTTCATTCAGTCCTTTTTTCATGTAAAATAGATGCAAAGGAGGGTCGTATATGCGTAAATTATCCTTGTTTGCAGCTTTTAGTATAATTATATCCTTGATTGCGGGATGCTCATCCGGTGAACCTTCTGAAGAAGAGTTTGCGACAGTTGAACCGTCCATAGAAATCGTTGATCCAAGTACAATTGAAGAAGACTTAATCGCTTTCCTCGATTGGTTTGGATGGTATTCTCTATCGGGCAACAGTATATTTGACTCCGAAAACATCAACGAGAATTCCAATGTGATGAATCTGGCATTTACCCATTGTGTGGATTTTGATTCATATCCGGGTGAAGCTGCTAAAAGGTTTCAAAAGGATCCATCCGGAAAGCTGAATGATTGTGATATCTTTGAAGAATCGAAAACCGATTGGATCTTGACCAATATCTTCCACTATTCAGATGAAGATATTGAAACAATCAAGTCTGCTTCTTCCGATCAATATTACTTGGATGGGGGCTATTATTATGTGAAAACCGGCGGTGTAGGCGGAGGTTATGATTCAAAACCTCTCTATGCCTGGAAAGATGGCGATTTGCTGAAAATCATCTTTGCCCAATATCAGGGCGATGTTATGGTGTCTCTTTCAGGAATGAAATATGCGGTTGTATCAAAAGATGAAATCGATGGAAGCTCTTATTGGACTTTACATTATTGGTCAAATGAAATTCCATCCGGTTCATTACAGGAAGATTTGGCAGTAGAAGGAAACTGGAGTGTTTCGGGTGATACATCGAAATCATTAGTAATTGACGCAATACAGAATAATACCTTACCGATTCATGTCACTTTAGAAAAAGGGGCCGGCTTCAGCGCGGATGCTTATATCCAGGAAGATGGAAAAACAGCTGTTTTTGCGGATGTTAACACCAAATATGCCGGATGGCTGGAGTTCAAAGAAGACACAGCTGTATTACATGTATGTACCGATACGATGGATGAACAATCCTTCGAATTTAAAAAGGCAGATACAATAACTCCAAAAGAAGAATCATTTTCTATTACCGGAGAAGAGCTGGAGGATTGGATTGCCTTTATTCGGGAGTGTTACTATACACCGGGAAGCGCTGATACCAAAATCGTATTAGAGAACGGAACAGATGGCTGGAATTACAGTCGAGAATATTATTATCATGACGGTCAGTTTATCTTTGCGTTTATCTATAACGGAACGGAAGAACACCGCTTATATTTCAAAGATAATCATATGATCCGCTATATTGATGAAAGCCATACAACCTTCGATTATCCAAATTTAGATGCCTTCGCCGATTGGGAAAAGAGGGCGCTTGACGAAGCATTAAAATACTCTTCTGTAGAATCATCTGCATGGAAGGGAACCTGGAAAGCAGATGATGGAGAATATATCGATATTAACGATGTGAGTGACAAAGGCTTTACCATGACATACAGCGGCTATAAAGCCGATGGTTCCTCTATGTTTCATGCCGACCATGAGATGGCCTTTAGCGATCAATCTCGTTTAAAAGCCACTGAAACCGATCAATCTGCAGCAGATATGAGCTGGAGATATTCTGTCACTTTGAGTGGAAATACATTAATTCTTTCTTCCCGATATCCGGATAAGACATTCTATCGGCAGTAATTATGGTATACTTTAAACAGAGGTGTGGATTATGAAACAATTTAAAATGGATACAGATATTGATCAAGTTGAAGAGTGGTTAAATTATTTAAGTAAACAGGGAAAGGCCATGATTGGCTGCAGCGGAAATGTTTATGAATTTGAAGATGCAGCTCCGGGAAAATACGAATATCATATTGGGTTTATCCGCAATATGAAACCGGATTATGTCAATCTTTGGATCTACGACTTATCCAAACAGGGAATTGAATTTGTCGCAAAAGATAATATGTGGATTTATTTTAGAAGCACACAGCCGTTCTCTTTATATCCTACGACAAAAGAACGCTCTAATGTTTTAAAGGATATTCGAAATCTCTATTTGGAGATATCTACCGCATTTGTGACACTTGCCGCAATCATCGGCTGGTTTACTTCAAAAAGTAAAACGAAAAAGAAAACCGTACCGTATTTGATATCAGCTGTGTTAGGAATCTGCGGCGGGTTCTATGCCGTACAGTTTGGAAAATATGAACAGAAATTAATCGCAGATAAAAAAGCGGAAAAGGCATTAGATTGATAAAGGAGAGGAACAATATCCTCTCCTTTTAATCTACATTCATACGTAAGATCCAATTTGTCTTGGTAATCTTCCAATAACTCCAGATGGTTTTAATCAGATAATCAATTCGTAAAGATAAGTAAATCCAGAATGGATCTGCCTTCAGTACCAGCGCAACTAATATGCCTGCCGGAATATTCACCAGCCAGCATGACAATAAATCAACTTTGGTGACAGCTTTTGCCTGACCGCCGCCGCGAAGGACACCTTTGGTAAGAATAATCTGGAAGGCATTAAACAAAATACCGATCGCTGCGGCAAAGGATAATTCATAGGCAACAGCTCTTGTCTGTTCAGAAACATTGAAGAAATTAATGATAAACGGGGCAATCGCAACCGTTAAAACAGCAGATACGATTCCAATCACAAACGCAATCATGATGAAATATCGTGAGTATTCTTTGGCTCTTTCAAAGTGTTTAGCACCGATTTCATGTCCGATAATCACGCTTCCACCCATTGCGATTCCAAATAGAAATAAAGAAGAAAGCGTCCACGCATTATGGATGATGGAATTGGCCGCAATATAGTAGGCTGATACACGTCCGGTAATCATCGCTGCAGCCGATACATTTAAGTTACCGGTTACTTCACTGATTAAGCTCGGTGTCCCAAGTTTAATTAAGTCATTTCGCATTAATGGTTCCATCACAAGGCGGATATCCGGGATACGGAAGCTTAACTTATTGTCATGAAGCATATATATAAACGCAATCAAAAACTCTGTGATACGTGCCATCACTGTTCCCAGTGCCGCCCCGGCCAGTCCCATGGCAGGAGCTCCCAGATTTCCGAAGATAAAGATCCAGTTAAAGAATACATTGGCAAGACATGCCGCAAAGGAGGCATAGAATCCTAATTGATTGACTCCGCAGGTACGAAGAATCGTGATAATTCCATGGGAAACAGCCTGCATCAATATCGAAAAAGACAAGATGCGAAGATAGATAGCTCCATCGTTGATAATGTTAGCTTCATCGGTATAGATGTTTAAAATCTGTGAAGGAAACAAAAAGGAAAGTAAGAAGAATACAATTCCGATCACAATACAGATCTTTATCACAAAGGCCATGATCTTTTTTACTTTTTCCGGCTTATTATTACCCCATGCCTGGGCTGCGATAATTAAAGCGGCATTGGATATACCCATGCCGACTGTCATGGCAAGATAAGGAAACTGCATGCCGATATTAACGGCAGATAAGGCAATATCTCCCATTGTACCAACCATAATGGTGTCAATGAGATTGACAATCATATTGACAGCGGACTGAAGTCCCAAAGGAAGCGCAACGCCGACTAACTTCTTTAAAAAGTCGCGGTCTTGAAATACTTTCGCTACTGTCGACATATTAAATCACAATACCCTTTGTATGATCGATTTCATGTTGAATTGTTTGAGCGATAAAACCGGTAAACGTTTCGGTGCGCTGCTCAAAATTTATATTACGGTAACGAACGGTTATGGTATCATAACGCAGGGTCTGATGAGCCTCACTTAGGCAGATGCAGTGTTCTTCTGCCTCGTAAGGATCTTTTTTATCAATGATTACAGGATTGATCATAATTTCATCTGCGATCCCGTTATTGATAAGAATAATGTTTTTTCGTTCACCAATCATATTGGCAGCCATTCCGCTGCAATATCCACGTCCCTGGTGCTCAAAGTTCCAATGATGGAAGGTGTCCAGTAAATCGTTAATAACCTTGATGTCTTTTTTGGAAGCAGGCGAGGATTTTAAACTTAAAAACTTCTCGTCTTTGACTAATTCTCTTATCATACTTATCACCCACATAAGAATACATGATTTTTCTTTAGATTGAAATAAAAAAAGCTCATAGGAGCTTTTAAAGAATTGTTTTAAAGAAAGGAATCTTTTTAAGGATCCAGACTACCAGCCAGGAAGCTAAAAGGATACCTATCACAAATAGCGGAATCATAAATACCGTTCCGGATACAAAAGGATTTACTTTCCAAACCCGCAGCAGAATGCGGATAAACAGAAAGTGAATCAAATAAATCCCAAAAGAAACAGAGTCAAGCTGACAAACAATCTTATGGAAGGTGTTTTCTTTGATCCGAATGTGTTTAAATAATGAAAATAATCCAACCGACTGCAAGACAATCGGTAATGCAGGATATCCCCATAAGCTGTCCAAATTTGCGATATTTTTTGTGTAGAACAGATATGTCGTTCCAATCACAAAGGCAGTTGATAATACCGTTAATAAGATGGAAGTAATAAAGGATATCGGTATGATATCTTTTGAAATACAATATCCAAGTAACATATAAACCGGATAAATGGTCGCAATATGAATATAGAAGCCAACATTCAATCCCATAAAGGAAGTTAAACGAAGGATAGATAAGAATAATACGCCTACCAGTGTTAAATAACGAAGCTCTGTATCCGAGCATACTTTTGTGACAGCCTTCATCCCCGGTAAGATGAGATACAAACCAATCAGCAGGTATAGGTACCAGAGATGGGACCAGCTGGTTCCGGTAATAAATTTATAAAGCGCATCCAGAATGATTTGAACAGAAAAAGCTTCCTGATTTAAAATCATATCTACAAAGCGGTAAAAGATGCAGAACAACAACAATGCCAATATAATGCGTCTTACATATTGGTGAAACAGCTTTGAGAGCGAAACGTTCCGGTTTGGGTCTAATAATAAGGCACCGGTAATCATCACAAACGAAGGAACTGCCCACATCAGGTTATTGGTCACCGAATTAACAGCTGCAGTGATGGATGGATTTAACTCAGCCTGATGAACGGTAAACAGCGAGAATACTGTATGTAAGATGATGATGCCGATACAGGCGAATGAACGCAAATAAGAGAAGTAATAAATTACTTCTCTTTGATTGTTTTTAGACATATTAGTTCAAATCTGAATCCGTAATTCCGGTTAAGCATCCATCATCTGCAGGAACTGTAGCTCCACCGTCATCGTATGCCGGAGTATCATAAACAGGTTCTGAATATACCGGTTCTGAATAAACTTCAGCCGGAGCTTCTTCTACAACCGGAGCTTGTTCAACAACTTCTTCTGTTGTTTCTTCTTCCTTCTTTTCTTCTTTAGTGCTGACCTTGTTTCCATCCTTATCGGAATATTCAACATAGGCTGTATCACCATCTAAGAAAAGCGCGATTGACTCCATATTTTCCAGCTCTAAGCTGTTTACGGTGTAGCTTTTTTCATCGGCAGTAAATTGAATGTCGTATTTTGTACCTTTTTTGGCTTCCGGATGGATATCTGCCTTGGCACCATCTTTTAAGTCTTTTTCTAAAAGGTTATCCCCAAATTCTTTGTCATCAGATGCTTTGACCTGAATCGATGTGATTGTCTTAGAAGTGCTGTTGGTGAAAGAAAGTGCTTCACCTTCTTTTTCTTCTGTTTTTTCAACAACTTCTTCTTTTTTTCCTTCCGTGTTTGAACTGCATCCTGCTAAGATCATGGATAAACTTAACATTCCTGCGAACAATAATTTTGTGCTTTTCATGTGTCCTCCCCCTTAATTCATTCTGTTCCAATCGTAATAACGTAAAGTGCCCGGAGCACCGTACGTAACAAAGTAGCCGTTCCGTCCTAATTCTTTTTCAAAATCCGGATCGACAACATACAGGACATTATCTACAATAACCTCCAGCCAGGAGTGTCCGATAAGGCCATATGCAGATGTAAGATGCGTTCCGGCAACTTGATGAATATCATAATTCATCAATAATCCCATTTCGTAGACAACGGCTGCGAATACGTAACAATTGCCCAATCCGGTCTCAAAGCCATATTGTGCATACCAATCCGATCCAAGAGAAGGGTCTTCCGTCATTCTTTGGTAGGCGATATTCTGGATAGCCCAATCATAACCCGCTCTTAGATTCCATCCAACTGCATCCAAAATACCTCGGGCATAGTTTAATGCAGGTGATGTATTGACTCTTCCATCCGATCCGATGATTCTTCCGTCAACGATTCGGTTTGTGACCATATGTCCGTCTTCAAAATAAAAATCATAGTTGTAGATTTTCTGCCAGCTTTGGGCAATATCTTCCTTGACATAGTAAGTATCGCCTTCACCATAGGTAATCGTACTGCCGGTATTTGTAGTATATACTTTATTTAAAGTAATCTCAATGGCTTCAATGGCTCGATTTTGACCGGTTGTACCTGTAAGTGCACCGTTTGCCACCCAATCCAGCCAGCCAAGACCTCCTACATGGACACGGTAGAAGATATCATAGAGTGATGCGATAGTATCGCTGAGCTTGATCTGAATGGCTTCCAGCGGTGTAGCCTCACCGGTCGTTCCGCTCATTTCATATTGCGTATGCCAATCATCTTCCCATTGGTTTTTAGAATTGTAGGATTTATATAATATTTCTCCTCCAACATTATTTAAAGATATTTTTAAAGCTTCGATGCCTAGCCCTCTTCCGGTTGTTCCTGCCGTTTGAGCTTCACCTACGCTGTCCATCCAGCCGATATTGGATACATGGGCTTCATAAGTTAAGTGGTTTGTCAAAAGGGCGTTATCGGATATTTCAGGGGACGTTTCATACCGGCTGACAAGTTGAAACTGGATTGCTTCGATCTGCTGTCCATAGTTAAGGGATCCGGCAGCGTTATCGCTGCATGTCCAGCCCTGCCATCCAAAGTTAGAGGAGTGTACCCGATAATATATATCATAATGATTGGCCATTTCTCCTGTTAAGCGCACCTTAATGGCTTCAATCGATTTAGACTGACCCGTTGTACCGGAATCTGCACCATTGGATACATAATCCTGCCAGCCAACTCCTTTGACATAGCTGGAATATTCAATATTTCCTTCGTATTGGGCATTATCAAGATCTATACGAATTGCTTCAATGCCATGACTCTGTCCGGTTGTTCCGGATTGATTTCCTTCATTGACAGGACTCATCCAGCCGATGGTGGCAACATGACTCTGGTAGGTAAGACCATTACCAATAAAGGCATCTGTTTCGGATACAGGAGCATCCACTCCTTTTTTCTGGAGCAGAATCTTAAGAGCTTCCATCCGCTTTCCGTATCCTGCACTTCCGCTGGATTGATCGTTATATGCCCATCCAAGCCAGCCGTAATCGGCAATATGAGCCTGATAGTAAATATCATAATCATTGGCAAGATCACCGGTCAGACGGATTTTTACAGCTTCCATCTGCAATCCCTGGCCGGTTGTACCGGCTCTCTGTGAAGAAGATACATAATCCATCCAGCCGATATTGGATACATGGGCTTCATAAGTTAAGTGGTT
>CACYBS010000267.1 GCA_902772725.1 Erysipelothrix rhusiopathiae | reverse complement strand
CTTGGATACAAGATGTACCCAAGTCTTATACTAAATACCCATCTCGCTTCGATATTGATTCAATAGATTCAGGTATTCATCCGGAGTAAACGAAGCTCCTGTATCCGATTTTGAGAAAACCTGATTGGAGTGGCGGGTAAAGCCCCATGAGAAACCGGTCGTGATATAATCCTCCGTAATGATATTGAGATAATGTCCGATACCTTCTGTTTCACCGGCATCTGCCATCGCCTTTTCCTCATAATACCAGCCCTCAAATGGATCTTCATATCCAACCGCAATGTTTTCACCTACGTTGTATATACGGGAGTGATCCCATTTGTCCTGAAGGTATAGATCCCAAGACGCACAGTTTTGAATGCCTGCCACCAACATCAGATAGTTATTCACTCTAAGTGGATTCAAATTATGTAATGCTCTTAAATCGTTACATTGTTTCATAGAAGCAATGGATGCCACGGCATTATCTAAATTGAATGGTGAATTCTTTGATTTAGCATTTGTGTTATATAGAGTCAGATTATCATTTAAGAGTTCGATTACGGAAGCATCCCCTTCACCGTTGGCATACCCTTTTTCAACCATCCATTCAACAAAGCCTACCATACCTTTTTTAGCCGCAACACGAATAGGATCGTTATCCTCTAACCAGTGATTCATACGAAGGATCATGGTAGCTCCTTCAGCTCGAGTGGCACTCTTTTTCGGTCTTAAGTAACCTTCCCCATTTCCGGATATAATACCGTTGGTCAAAGCCCATTTCATACCGGCCTGGGCATAAGTGGATACTTGAGAGCCATCCGGGAAGGTATTGAGTTTCTTTGTGCCCGGCTTATAAGTATTTTTATATTGAGCATAGTTTGCCAGCATGACAGCTACCTGTTCACGAGTCACAGCCGCATCCGGTTTAAATGTTCCATCACCATACCCATGAACAACACCGGCTGTTTCTGCCCAGGATATTGAGTTGGCATACCATTGTCTGGAAGATACATCGCTGAATTTATTATTAAAGGCAACCGTAGGTTGACCTTCCATTCTCCATAGAATAGTGACTACCATCGCTCTTGTCATCGTCTGCATCGGTGAGAATGTAGTAGCACTTGTTCCACTAATCAAACCAGTTTGATAACATTCATCCGCGGTATTGTAATACCAGTCACTTTCCGTAACATCTTTAAATGGGAAAGGCTTTCCTACAAAATGAATTGTAGTATCTTTACTAAATTCATACATGTTTTTAGCTTCCCAATCTTCCTGAGAGCCCTGGTAATAGACATCCGTTAAATTCTCATCCCAGGTAAAGGCATATTCACCAATGCTGGTAACAGTATATGGGATAGTCACGCTGGTAAGACCGGTACATTGATAGAAAGCTGCATAATTGATATCGGTAACTCCTACCGGTATTACAGCTTCCGTAATATTTTTACATCCATAGAAGGCATATTTTCCTAAAGTGGTAATACCTTCATTAAGTACGATACTATTGACCGTTTCCTGCCAGCCCGGCCGATACCGATCATCCATAGCACCGCTGCCGGATATAGTTAACTGTCCATTATCATCTAATGTATAGGTAAGATTTTCACCACAGGATCCAGACTCTGCAGATGTAACAGGTTCTATATGGGTGATCTCTTCATCAATGACTGTCACAGTATCTAAGGCTGCCTTGGCAGCATCTAAGTTTGCCTGAGCAAGTTCAACATCGCCAGCCGGTACAACTTCGGTAACTGTTTGAATTTCCGTGCGTGTAACTTCATTGATATTGCCTTGGTCATCTGTTACTTCTTCAACGATTTCAACTTCTACTTCTTTGGTGGTTTCTATCATCTGTGAAGCAGCTTCATATTCAACTAAGGCAGTATTATAAGCATCTAATGCCTGTTGGTACGCTGTATCATCTGCACTTTCTTCAAATTCCACCAAAAGCTCTTCTACATTTACAGAAGGTTGGTCTACATATACAGGTTGTTCTACATAAACATAAGTGATTTCATTATTTACAATCGGTGCCTGTACGGTTTCTTCTTTTTCAATTTGAATTCCATCCAGATATTGATGAATGATATTAGAAGATTCTTTAATTTGATCCTGACAGATTTGCGTAACCGTATCCGTATTCATTACAGATACTTCATCAGCCAGTATAGGTGTAATACTTGTTACTAACAGTAACGTTCCGGCTGAGACAGAAATTAATTTTCGGACTTTCATTGAAATAATCTCCTCTCTGTTCTAAGTATGTAACAATGATATCACAATATGATTATGTGTTGGATTAGTTATTTTTTTCACCATTTAAAAAGAGAACCTCCTAAGAGATTCTCTAATTTGTTATAACCAATTTTTCATTCTTAGAAGCATGGCTGCCCCTTCAGCACGAGTGGCACTCTTTTTCGGTCTTAAATATCCTTCTCCATTTCCGGATATAATTCCGTTTGTTAGAGCCCATTTCATACCGGATTGTGCCCAATTAGATACCTGTGATCCATCCGGATACGTATTTAATTTTTTCGTGCCCGGAACATATACACCTTTATATGTGGCATAATTTGCCAGCATAACAGCTACCTGTTCTCTTGTAACGGCTGCGTCCGGTTTAAAAGTTCCATCTCCATATCCATGTACAACACCGGCTTTCTCTGCCCAGGAAATCGAAGTGGCATACCATTGTTTTGAAGATACATCGCTAAACTTATTATTAAAGGCAACAGAAGGTTGTCCTTCCATTCTCCACAAGATCGTAACAACCATGGCTCTTGTCATTTCCTGCATAGGGGAGAATGTTGTTGCAGATGTTCCATTGATCAATCCTGTTTCATAACATTCCATAGCTACCGAATAATACCATGCATCCTGAGCAACATCGGTAAATGGTTCTTCAAAGTGAACATTTACATGTGGAAGAAATTCATATAATTGTTTTTCATTCCACTTTTTCTTTGTGCCCTGATAATATACGTCACCAAGCCGAATACATCCTCTGAAAGCATCTTCTCCAATTTGAGATAAATTTTCAGGTAATTGAATATCTGTCAAACCAGTACAGTAATAAAATGCTTCCGCATCTATGGACTTAACATTTTTAGGAACATTAATCTTTTTTAAATTCTTACAGTCTTCAAAAGCTCTGAATCCTACTGTCGTTAAACCTTCTGGAAGTGTAATACTCTCTAAATCATTCCCATAGGAGAAAGCGTAAGATTGGATGCTCTTTACTGTCTGAGGTAAAACAACATTCTTTTCATTTCCAAAGTATTTATATAATATTCCATTTCCAAGTACCATAAATTCATCATCGTAATTTGCCAGGAACTTTGTACCTTCAAAAGCACGAATTCCGATTGTATTTACGGAAGAAGAAATTGAAATGGTTTCTAGCTTATAGTCGCTAAAAAAAGCTTG
>CACYBS010000266.1 GCA_902772725.1 Erysipelothrix rhusiopathiae | reverse complement strand
GAATCACCCGGATATGGACAAATCTTATCAATCTCTTGCTCTATTTCTTCACGAGTGCGTAATGCTAATTCTTTTAATTCCATAATTATTCTTTTGGGGTGGTTACTAATACGATTATTTTATTTCAAAGATATACATTTAAGTCCAATTATCATTACTTTTTATACCTATAAATAACATCTTACCATATTTCTCCCTCAAATATTGGAACTTTTGGGACTTATTCTTATACTACCTGGAGAAGCTGAAGGAGAGAACCATGCAGTAACGCACATCGTAAATACAAAAAAACTGCCAGAATCCTTGCAAGTTTGGGCAGAATTTTATATATTTGCGAAATCTAATAACTTAAGTATTTATTATTAATCAGACAAACCAAGACACAATGGAACAAGAAGCATTGGTAAACCAAGTACAAGAAGAAATACTCTCTCTTCTTAGGGATATTAGGCGTCCAGGAATGGATAGAGTCATCTGGTATTTAGAGAATAGTAATTTTTTCAGGGCAAGATGTAACTCTCATCACAACTTCCGTGGTGGGTTAGCTGTTCATTCTTTAGGAGTGTATAAAGAGTTCAAGATACTCGATACAAACTTCCCTGAAGACAGCATGCGTATCGTTTGCCTGCTCCATGACATCTGTAAAGCCCATCTTCATGGTTATGATCATATCGGCAAAAACCGTCATGGTCTCCGATCTGCAGAATTGCTTGACACTCTTGGTTTGGAGTTCCAGAAAGGCGAACGGAATGCCATCTTATTGCATATGCATCGAGTTAAGGAAATACCTTCACAAAAATTCTATGGTTATCACGATTTGTTCCGGCACTATATTCACCAGTGTGACCACCGTGACAGTGAAAGTTATCCTAAAGGTTTTGATAGTCATACAACGAGGAGAACCCTCAAATATCAGATAGACACGTTGCTTTATGCCACACATCGTTCAGGTATTGAGATTGTGATTGACCAGCTTCACAGGAAAGAAGAATTCTTTAAAGCGCCAGCATCTGTTAGGTACCACAACAACTTTCGAGGTGGTCTGGCCAAGCATTCAATGGAGGTTTATCAGCAATCTATCAAGTTATATGAACAATTAGTTGCAGAAGGAACATCTGTATCTTTTGATATGGATAGCATTACCCTTTGCAGTCTTCTCCACGATGTATGTAAGATGGATGAATACAAGATGGAAGGCTCTAGGCCCCAACACACATCTAAATGGGAGAAAAATGGACCTCATGGTATGAAATCCTTCCATCGCCTGAAAAGATGGCATTTAAATCTATCTGAAGAAGAACAAGAAGCCATTATATGGCATATGGGTGCTAATGCCAAAGATGCGATGAAAGAGTATAACACTTCCTTTGATAATATAGCTACCCATTCACCCCTTGTAAAACTCATTCATGAGGCAGACTCTATTTCTGCGGGAAAGAGATAAACCCCACGTATGCAACTGTTGAAGAACAGACACATTGCATTAACTTCGTATTAAGTGATAATATTCCTAGAACTGATGGGAAATCTATAGGAGAATCGATTTAATTCAGAAATAATTAAATAATACATTTATGAAAATTGATTTACATGTAATTCACCGTCCAGAAAGGGCAAAAGGAGGCGAACAAAAGGCCATAGATGTTTTGAAAGACTATTTTGAAAAGGATTTTGAGAAACATCCTCAGGCAAGTGGTACTGTCTATATAACTAATAGTATTTTTGCATATGGAGAACCTGTTCAAGATATGGATATTGTAATCTTTGGAAGACTTCGAGACTATAATGTGCCTGTTACTTTTACTAATCCACAATATCATCCAGTAGGAAGACATAACGTTTCAATAGAAACTTTTTGTTTCGTTATTGAACTAAAATCGCATGATGCAGATGGTGTTGAGATGGAAGATGGTGTTTTCTATGTTGATTATAAAGGCAAACCTAAACCAGTTAATATGCAAAGTCAAGATCAGAGTTTTTCTCTAGCACACTATATTGAGAAAAATTCTGGTTATAGTCCTTTTGTTAATAATTTCATTTGGTTTAAGGGCTTGCGTAGAACAGAACTTGATTATTTGTGTGGTGGAAATCGTTATAATGCAGTGCCTAGTATTTTTACATTTGATGAGTTAATACAAATCATAGGTGATAACAAATGTATTAAGTTTTATAATAACACATTCCATTTAGGTGATTCAAGTCAATCAAAATATGTTGATTACTTAAAAAAAGCATTATTAAAGAATTCACCTCATGCAGAAGGACTTACAAAAGTTAAATTGGAACTCCTTTCTCAGATGAGATTCGATGAAGAAAAGTCAAAGTACAATGTGGGTAATAGCCTTATTAAGTTCTCTGGATTGGCGGGTACTGGCAAAACTGTAGATTTGCTTCATCTTGCTTTGTCTATTTCAAATGAGGAAACTGGTAATAGATGTCTTTTATTAACGTATAACAGTGCATTGGTAGGTGATATTAGAAGACTTTTGGCATTTTGGGGAGTTTCCGAGAAGGTAGATAGTTACACTGTTCAAATACAAACCCTTCATAAATTCTTTATTAGTTTGATGGATATGATGGGGATAAAACCCCCAGGCTTGATAGATATAGATAATGAGTATGAACCATATCTTGATCAACTATACGATTTTGTAGTTCGATTGTGTGACGAAAAGGATGTTCAATTCTTAAAAAATGAAAATCGATCGAGAATAGATTGGGACTACATCTTCATTGATGAGGCTCAAGATTGGAAAGAACGTGAAAAGGATATATTATTTAAAATATATGCTCCAGATAGAATCGTAGTTGCAGATGGTGTCAATCAATTTCTTAGGAAAGGAGATCGATTGTTATGGGAAAAGGGACTTGAAAAATCAAAGGTTGTTGATAAAAAGATCGGATTAAGACAAAAATCTAATCTGACCAATTTTGTTCAGGCGTTTGCTGAAGAATTTGGAATTAAATATAATTTGAAAGAAAACCCTGAATCGCCAGGAGGTAGGGTCTATATTGTGAACAAATATTCACAGGGATTACATCAAAAACTTTTGGAAATATGCAAGAAAGGAGGCTGTGAACCCTATGACTTGTTGTTTTTTACGCCACCAAATGGGGTTGAACATGATGAAAATGGTGATTATTTCAAATATATAGATCCGTTTAGAGAGAATGGTATGTATTTTTTTGATGGAACTAATAAAATGAACAGGAATAATTATCCAACAGATGTTTCTTTAAGTAGATTGTACCAATATGAATCTTGTCGTGGTCTTGAGGGGTGGTGTGTGGTTTGCTTCCGTTTTGACGATCTTATAGCAAGCAAATACGAAACTATCAAAGTGGATGATTGCGAATCATTAGCTATTGAGAGTAATGAAAGTAAAATCAAGAGAAAAGTATACGAATGGGCTCTGATGCCATTGACACGTCCAATCGATACACTCGTTATTATGTTGAAAGATACAAATAGCGAAGTGGGAAAGGTGTTACTTAAACTTGCAAAAAAGTTTGATGCGTTTGTTACTGTTGAACTTCAATAATATTTTAGGGATTATGAACGAGTTAGAATTGTATAAGAAATGGAATGACGCTTTCTATGATTTTTATTTTGGAAACAATCAGGACAATGTTGTTTTGTATGTTGATAATGAGATTATTAATAGAATTGGTCATGAGATTGATCCAGAAGACGAGGATCCAATTGAATCCTTTTTTTATACAGTTTTAATGGGCAGAGAAGAAAGAGGGAGTTTTGCGGAGCAGTTCAATAGAAACACTGGTGTATTTCTTGTCGTTGACGATGTTAAAAGAAACAATATTTTCTATCTTGCACAAGAACTAGCAGAAAAAAGCAACAATCCAAGGAACCAATATCTAAGATTACCTTGCTTAAACTATCTGGTTTTTATTATTTATGCGTTTCAGTATGGATTGGAAGATGAGAGGGCAGAACGTCCTCAATGGAGTCAAGTATCTGATGTGATTAATTATTTTCTTGAAGAGACAATTAGTACTACAGACAGATCAACTACTGTTGAACTATTGTTTCAAGCTGTAAGCCGTAATCAGGCTAATTTTGATTCTAATTTAAAGTCAGGAGAGCAACCTTATGTAGGACGAATTAAATACCAGTTCGTGCTAAATAATGCAGAACGTAGGTTACTTTATGATATCATGGATTCTCATCAGTTAAGATGGGACGAGGATCGTATAGGTTATGCCGAGTTCGCAAATAGAAACATTTTACCTTATCTAAATGGGAATAGGTATTCTAGTTTGCGGGAAAAAATAATAGATCCCAATAATAATGTTTTTTTCAGAAACATTATTTCTCAATTTGACCCACAGACACATCATACCGAGGAAGTAGTTGACAGAATAATACATGGCACTATATTGTATATTTATTCCCTAGAGAAGAAATGTTTTTCTATAGGTTTGGATATGAATATAGAAACTGACGTTACAATTGGGGATTTATCTTTTTCACCAGGAAGAGAATTTTATGGTCTTTTTTTATCCGATGTACAAGAAGTCGATAATATTGAATCATGCCATATAGAAACAACAGAAATGGATATACGTACAATCGATGGTGATGTTCTTTATTTTGCACTTAAGGGAATGTACTATATTCAATGCTCAGCGGATGACCTAATAGATGGCTGCTCTTATCTTGTAGTTTCAAATAATGAAAGAAGTCTCCAGAATATACTCCAAAGACAACATAATTACAGACTAATTGCTTTGCAAGGTTTTAATTATACTCAAATGTATTTTGTTCCTTCATGGTCAATACAAGCAAGAGCTCGTGCTCAGAGAATTGTAAAAGAACAACAATATAGTTTTGGATTTGGTATTAAGAACCCCTCAAAACCTAATAGCTATTATCCTGAAGGTGTACCTTCTATTGTTGTTTCAAATGATGTTATTGATGATGTAAGATACATAAAGGTCATTTGTAAGCAAGTAGGCATCCAAGATAGATTATTCGAAATCTGCAATTTTAAGCAATATGGTGGAAATGAATTGTTTTATCGTCTACCTAATGACCTTTTGGCTATAACAGATCCATATAAGTTAGAAGTGTATATTGTAAAATTCGACAATACAGATTATTTGGTTGGAGTTATTAATATTCAGCCCTGTCATTTGGATAATTATGCACGCTCTTCGTATGTGTTTGACAAATGGAATCGTACTTTGCATGAAACCCCAGAACAGGGATCTTATTATCAAAACAATAAAGTATACAGAGCTGAAGAGAGAGACCATCTGAGGAGATATGTCATCTTACAATCAGTTAGCCAAGAACCTCGTGAAGATATGATGATGTTAGCCAACATCCTATTTGTGGTCTTCAACCAAGAGGAGGAAATTAGTGATAAGAAATTTAATAATATCATTAAATATGTAGGCGGCTACTTTAATTTCGATGCAGGCGATTATAGAATTAAGAACAGCCTAAAACACTCTCTCTTGAGTCTTGGATTTGTGAGTAGAAGTTATTCAAATGGATATTTGTATCGTCCAAATAATACACGGGTTGTAAGGACTAATAGAAATATAAGAAATGCAAATCAAAGAGTTCGGCAAAACGTATGTTTACTGTATGGAACATATTCTATTCATGAAATAGAAATGATAAGGGATGCTGGTTGTTGTATTCATTATAGATGGCCATATATGAGTAGTGAACTTGAGAACAGACCATATCTAAAGTGTTTACCTGACCTAGTGTTAATAGAAGACTATAATAGTGATAATGTCGGCATCAATTATGTGGATTATCCATTGGCGGACGATCTGATTGATTATATAGGAAACATGAGAGATTTTGAGGCCGTTTTCCTCCCTCGTGAAGGGCATCATAGAGAAGATATCGAAACCATACGTATACCATATTATAAAAAAGAAGACAATAGAACAATATTAGTAACGAATCGAGGCACATATAGAGATTACGAGTTCGAAAATGCAAGAGGTAATCTCCAGTTTTTCCGTTTGCCAGAGGCTTTAGTAAAACTGTATTGCCAGAATATGCATAATCAGCCCGTTTGTTTGGTCAAAGCTCCTCAAAGAAACGGTTATGAGGACTTTTCATTATTCTTTGAACGATATTCGATGGGAATGCCTCGCCTGCTCCAAAAGGCTTTGTGTGAACTTAATTTGGGTATTCCTTCTTTGACGTATGTATTTCCTATTGATCGTTTTATTAGTGGCGGTATTCTTTATTCACAACTATATAAATACAATGTTGAAACCATCATTGATAACCAAAATAGTGTTAGAGACTTAAAGAAAGTGATAGTCGAGAAACTGTCAGGTCATCATGTTGAAAACTTATATCAAGACAACAGTGTTTCAGTGGTACGTTCTTTATCTAATTATAAGATGATGTTATTCGAATTTCAAAACGGTGATGGTAATAATATATATAGTAGTCTTGTACTATATTATACATATCGTCTTCAAAGGGAAAAAGTAATAGCTTTTTCAATAGAGGAAACAGATAATGTCTATAGAGTGTATGGCACGAATCAGAATTATGGTGATGATATTACAGATTACTATGAGATTATTGATAATGATATCAATCATGCTTTTTCTGCAATGATTAGAAACCGTAACGTCACTTATGGACAGAGATACAATGGAGAGATACCCACTGAACATCGGAGTGACCTAAAATCTTCAAGAGAGGTTAAGATCATGGAAGAATCAAACAATAATTAAATAAAAAAAGTATGCCTAAAAAAGTTGAAGGATTGCTATCTATAGATCCTATAGGTGCTTTCCAAAAAGTTAAAGAGGATTATCTTCGTTATTTTACAACGATGTATAAATTCAGAGAGAAACGTTATGATTATCTTAATAAAAGATTAGAGCGAACTTTAACAAGTGAAGACAACTTGTATAAGGAACCCTATTGTGAACTTCAGCCAGAGTATGCATCTGAGGGAAGGCCACTAAAAGATATATTAAGAGAAAGAGGTATTATTACAGATGAAACTTTCTTGGATTTGTATTCTGAGTTTATTAATACAGGCTTGATGGACTATCCACCATATAATCATCAGGTGGAAATGTTAGAAAAAGCGTTTAAGAATAAACATAATGTGGTTATCACTTCTGGAACAGGATCAGGCAAGACCGAATCATTTTTCTTACCCCTTTTCGCATCTTTATTAAAGGAAGCAACAATTTGGTCTAAAACACACCAAGATTATGATAGCGACTGGTATAATAGAGATTGTTATGACGATGCTTACCAACGTAAGGGAGAGAACGAGAGTAGGCCAGCTGCATTGCGAGCGTTGATTATGTATCCAATGAATGCTTTGGTGGATGACCAGATATCACGACTTCGTAAGGCCATTGATAGCTATGAGATCAGAGATTTTCTTGACCAGAGACTAAATGGCCATCGTATTTTCTTTGGAAGATATAATGGTGAAACAATTGCTCACAAAAGTCTTGATCAGGTCAGACAGTACGAAGATGAGGGGCAAGGAGTAATGGAGAGGGTTGCTTCAGAATTAAAAGTAATAATCAATAAGAGCAAGAAACTCTCTTCAAAATATGAAGCAAATTGGGAAAATGATCCCAAGAAGAAAGATGCTCTTTATATCGCTCCGATTTATCCCGATGATGATCAGGATGATAAAAATATGTACTCAAGTGAGATGTTAACACGGTGGGACATGCAGGAATGTCCTCCTGACATCTTGATTACTAATTTCTCTATGCTTCAAATCGCTTTGATGAGAACAGCAGAGTCTCATTTGTTTGATGAGACGAGAACATATTATGAGAATAATCCCGATGCCGTCTTCCATCTCATTATTGATGAATTACATTTGTATCGTGGTACTTCTGGTACTGAGATTGCATACTTAATCAGAATGTTTTTGGATAGAATAGGCGTTCCGCCAACAGTTGTAGATCCTGAAACTGGAAAGAGAGTCCCAAACAAACAACTAAGAGTTTTAGCCTCAAGTGCTTCTTTGGGATCTGATGAAGAAACAATGGATTTCTTGGAACAGTTTTTCGGTGTCTATTATGAAGATCCTGCTATTGAAACAAAACCGTTTGATATTCAGCCTGGTTCAGATTATATTCCTACTGTAAATAGTAATATCTCTGTAAACTATTCTGATTTCGCGATTTTTTCTGAGACAGATGAGCATGGCGTTATCCGATATATTAATGATGAGGAGGGTGATGTTTATAGGAACCGTGTCAAGCAATCTTTCTTAAGGAATATTGGGAGAGAGGGGACAACAATAGCTGATTATCTGCGCGATTATTCGGACAAGATCTATTCTGATTTTACTCAAGTGATGTCGCAAATAACAGAAAATGAAAATGGCGAGAGAGTTAGTAGAATTGTTCCTAGAAGTTTAGAGTATATTCAGTCACATCTAAATATGCGATCCGGCGATTTGGAAACCCGTAATGCAGGTATTCGTGGATTCTTGATTTTCCGTGCAGATAATGAAGTAAATGCATACGTGAACAACCCTGAAAACAGATGCAAATTACCTCGTTTACGTTTCCATCAATTTTTCAAGTACGTTGAAGGTCTCTGGGGTGAACTGCTTCCTTCAACAACAATTGTAGGGGATGGGAATAATAAGCCCCAGATCATTGGTAATTTGATGTACAAGCCAGACCCAATGGTGCGTACTGAAGATGGACATTCTCATAAAGTTTTGGAATTGTTACGATGCGAATACTGTGGTGAATTATATATCGGCGGTAATAGACTAAAGGGCGGGGATAATGATCCAGGTTTTTATATGTTGTTGAATTCTCCAGAATTGGAGAAGATCCCAAATCGTAATCCGACTCCGATGGTTCAAAACAAACGATATCCTGATTATGCTATTTTCTGGCCAACGGAGGAGAATTTTGATACCAATAAAAGTTTTTATGCGGTTAATGATAAAGGAATAACCGCACATAACAATGTTGGGTTCAAAGGAAAGTGGGAGGAGGCATATCTGAATCCATATGATGGTAGTGTAAGACCACGAAATGATGTTGATCTAATGGCTAACCCTTGGTTAATCCATGGTTACACATATAAACTGGCAAGATACAATCGTATGACTACACTTCAGAGTACTGTGATGGCATTGCCGTGTACTTGTCCTCATTGTAATAAGGATTACTCTCAAAGATTATATACAAAATCACCTATTCGAAACTTCCGTTCTGGTATAAGTCGAAGCAATCAGATTTTAAGTAAGGAATTGATGTATCAACTACCAGAGAATGATCGAAAGTTGATCGGTTTCTCTGATAGTCGTCAGGATGCAGCTGACCAAGCTCACGGAATTGCTGTTGAACATTTCCGTGACATGGTGAGGCTACTATTTATGAAAACTGTGTCAGAAGAACAAAACACTCAAGAATTAGTTTGGGTAAAAGAGGATATTATTAAAAGTCACGAAAGAGGTATTGCAAATAATGAGATTATAAATCGATACATCCAAAATACTAATTTATCCCAAGACGTTAAAGATAGGCTTATTCGTCTTGTAAATAACAACGATTATGATGGAGTAGCAAACTTTACAGTAGATAATTCTGTCTTCCCACTTTCTGACATAATATTTAGAAATGGTATTTTAGATGGAAAACTACTAAATGATTTGATTTCTCTAGGTATAAACCCATTGGGTGTTGATTATGCCGATCAATTTGTAAACAAGGGAAATGGTGATAATAGAAGGGAACTGTTATGGTCAAATGATTATGATTTTACACAAAACCGTCAACAGACTGACACGACTGTTTTATCAAACTCTTTTAATAATATAAGGATTAAAAATGCTCTTCAGGCAACTATCTTCCAAAATTGCTTTGGAAGATATATGGGCTTGAATACAGAATCAGTCGGACTAGGTTACATTACCGTCTCTAATCCAGAATCAAGTCCACATTATCCGCAACTTGTCGATATATTAAGACCAGCAAATATAGATGCTCATGAGTTTCTGGATGCATTCGTACGAATACTTGGTGATTTCTATCGGTATGATGATCCGGAAGGCAAACCATTGTCAAATATCGATAATTATGATGGGCATCCAGGTTTCATGAGTGAATGGAAGGATTTTGTAGAATCTGTTGGGGTAGATAGTAATCGACTCGGACATACGCTTTATGCAGTTATTATTGATATTTTTGGCGATGTAAAACTTGACATATCCAGACTTAGTTTTAAGAAAAAGAATCCGAATGATATGTATTATAAATGTGAAAGATGTGGTCGTGTGCATCTTCACAGAGGTGCAGGCATTTGTACAAACACCAGTTGTCGCCATACGTTAGATGATGCAATAACTGGGGAAATACGAGAATTGCATAACAACAACTTTATATCCTATGATATAGAGATTGAACCACGTAATGCATGTCGCATGCATACAGAAGAGTTAACTGGTCAAACCGATGACCAAACTACGCGTCTATTGGATTTCAAGGGTATTATTTTGGATGATGACGAGCCAAAGGCCCGTGAAATAGACATGCTAAATGTTACCACAACAATGGAGGTCGGTGTTGATATCGGTAGCTTGCTTGCTGTATATCAAGGCAATATGCCGCCAACTCGTTATAATTATCAGCAGCGTGTAGGTAGAGGCGGTCGCCGTGGACAACCATTCTCAACAGCCTTTACTTTTTGTCGTGGTCGTAGCCATGATCTCTTTTACTATGAATCAGCAACAGACGAAATTACGGGTGGCATTCCTGCGCCTCCAAAGCTATCTGTAAAATCACCAGCAGGCATTTTTAACCCATCTATAGTAAAGCGCGTTATTACAAAACACATATTGAAAGAAGCGTTTGCAGATTTCTATCCAGATGGTTCGGGTGATGTTAATGATACTCATGGGGAATTTGGGCTTATTTATGTTTGGGATGATGCATTTATGGATTCATTGAATGATTGGATACACAGCGATAAAGGGCAGATTGTTATAAACGATGCTCTCGATATGTATATGAGTCAATACAATACTCTGGCAGAAAAACAAAAAATACGGAATTGGATTAATGATCATTTAGTTAATAATATTGATGCCGCAGTTCAAACAGCTGACGGTGAAGGCTTGGCTGAGGCGATTGCTGAGGCTGGTATGATGCCTATGTATGGAATGCCTTCCAGTGTGCGTGTGTTGTATCATGGCGGTAAGAAAAGAAAAGAAAGAGTTATAGACAGACCTATCGATCAGTCTATTACAGAATTCGCCCCAGGAGCAATTAAGACGAAGGATCATGGATTTTATCAGTCTGCTGGTCTGACTTGTAATTTTAAAACAGGATCATTAGACGATGGTACGAATGTAACGAGTCCCATATGGGATGCTCTTGAGAAAAGCTATAGTATGCAACTCAAAGCTAATTCTTCTGAAATTGAAAGCATTACAAGAGCGGATGGTGTGATTCAAGATCCTCAGATTCGTTTGGTAATTCCTAAAGCATATAGATGTGCAAGAATATATGGAAATAAGGGGAAGAAGAATGAAAACACTGACTCATATAGTAATTATACCCAAACTACTATTTGGGCTGATCCTGTTAATAACAGTTTACGAGTAGATAATATAGGGAACTTAATGGTCGATTATTGGAATTGTGCTAAAGATGCTAAACCGCATATATGGTATGTTAACGACAATAATGGTGACTATTTTGAAGGTAATCGTCAGTTCCTCTATGAAAGAAAAAAACCTGCTCGAGCTACAAGAGAAGGAAAATATGCAGAAGAACCCAAATTTGTCACAGGTAACATTGAGGGGAATGAGGCTAGCCTTGTCGAGAATGCTCCTAATTTTATGGTGACAACAGACATTGAAACTGACAGATGGCAAGGTCGTCAATTCCATGTTGTTAAAAAATGTGATAATAATGGCGAACCAAAAATAGAAAGGATTGTTTTAGGTGCTAAAAAAGTAACAGAGATGGTTTGCCTTACAATAAGAAGAGTTCCCCAAAATATATGTTTAAGTGTAAATGATGGGTATGCTCCTGCTATTAAATCGGCTTTTTATTCAGCAGCGACCTTAATTCAGCGCTATTTTGCTGATATGCAAGACGTTCAGCCAGACGAAATTGAAATAAGTGATTTGAAAATTGATCCTGATACGGGCATTCCTTCTGTTTATTTGAGCGACAAATTGCAAAATGGTTCAGGCCTGGTCGGAATGCTACTAAAAGAGAAAGCCCCTGGTGTTACTTGGCTAAAGTATATTCTAGAAGATATTGTACGTGGTGAGAATGCAAATAGTGCATATATTCGTAGCATTTTCCAGCATAAGAATGAATGTGAAACTTCATGTGCACGCTGTTTGTGCTCATATAGTAATTCGGGTTTCCATCATATTATGGATTGGCGTCTTGGTGTCGATTTGATCAAATTAATGCTCGACGAGAATTACGATATGGGTTATAGCCAGATTAGTAACACTCCATATTCTGACCTTTCAGATTTATTGTCTTTGGCTCAGAATAAGGTCGTAGATGCGGTTAATGGTGTTACCCAAGAACGTGTCGATGATAAGTATTACATCACGAGCAATACCGTGGTTGATGGTGAACTATCGACTAAAAGGGAAAGAATCATTCATCCTTTGTGGAATTACTCTGCATGCATCGAGAATGGTGTTGATGGATTCCAGAATTTCTTTGAGTTGTTCAGGACCAATTATAAAATGAATGCTCATCCTTCACCAAATATTCTAAACAATGGAGTTTTATTCGATTAGAGTAACGTGAAGTGTAAGCATTCGTAGAAATACGAGTTGTAACAGTTGTAGTATAATTGTACCTTTGCATATGCAATCGTGCACATTACTACAACTGTTATTGTATCATATCATGCTTGCTTTGTAAGCATTCGATAAACTACAGGTAGTAATACCTATATACCAACAGCTACAATCAAATGTGATTGTAGCTGTTGTTGTATCTATAATGTAATATATGTAATACTATGTCATATAGTTTTGGTCATTATGGATTCCGTATGTGTAAG
>CACYBS010000265.1 GCA_902772725.1 Erysipelothrix rhusiopathiae | reverse complement strand
TTTTAATTTTTTTATCGTTTTAGGCTGAAATCACCGTATTTATGTGAGCGTTTGCCGTATATAAGTGTGAGGGCTTCACTTAAGCGTTTTGCCTACACCTCGGAGGTAACAGGCAGGAGGGTTGACGCCTGCACCTGTAAATACGGAGGGCAGCCCTCGACGTTCATGAAAGGAGTGAGACAGAAATGGACGAAAAGTATGTTTACGAACATTTACATGAAATAATGTTCGAGCTGGAAAGGAATTCAGTGATTCTTGTACCGAAAAGGGTAAAAGAAATGATGGAAGCAGGAAAAAAGATGCAAAAAATGTTTCCGAATGCTGAGGTAATGGTGCCTGATGAAGGACAAATCTTCACAAGGGATGAAGAAATACGGGTGGACGCAAAAGAGCTTGTCATAACCGATCCTGAAGCCTTTTTAGAAGCCGTTGACAAGGCGGACTATATTGAGTTTGACACGATGGGAAGCGATGGAATACGGCTTGCGATTGGTTTTAAGAAAGTAATGATCACACAGGAGGAATTTGAAAATGAAGAGTTTTAATGAATACTTCGTGAAACCGTCACCGATTTACAGAGAGCTTTCCGGCTTTACGGTAAAACGTTTAGAAATGATTTCTGCTGCCATTGACGGTATTCGAGAGTACTCTGATTTACATCAGGCATCTTTACGTTGGAAAAACGGAGAGCTGACTATTAAATTGGTGATTGATTTCATAACAAGCTGGAAAAATGAGCCGGGTCTGTTTGATCTGATTGGACTGGTAGACCAATTAAAGGTTTATTCTAACAATCAGCTTGGACCGGACGGTATTATCATCGTGGAAATGAAAATAAGGGAGATGAATTGATGAAGCCAAGTGAAAGAAAGAAATTGCTGCGTAAGGCTAACCAGCAGTTGAACTTTGCCTTAGAGTTGATAGGTGTTGTGTGCGATGATCTTAGACTGGGGTTGTATAATATCCCGGAAAACTTAAAAAGCGGGTCACACTATGAAAAATGTGAGTCCAATGTAGACAGACTCTACATCATTATGGACCAGATTACTTATGCCTCGGATGATTTAGAGGAGCTGATTTAAAAAATTAAGAATTAATAATTTCACATAATTTTTTAACCGTTCTCTAACCTTAATCTTATATTCTGTAATCGTCCAGTGGAAAGGATGGACGGTTTACATATACAAAAACATTTCTCTCTCAAAAAATTAGTACGCAGAAACAACAGGGCAATCCTGTTGTTTTTGTTTGTAAGGTCGTTATATAATTCTAACTGAGGAAAAAGAAATGAATATAGATGTTATATTAGAACAGGTAAAAAATCAGATATTAGAGCCTGAAGAGGCAAAAAAACTGCTTCAGAATGAGTCATTTATGGACCTGAATTTCGCTAAACTGGATACAGGCAGACTGCAGCGGACCGGATTTCCGGAAGTGGTTTTCTGCCAGTCAAAACCGGATGCATATTTGAAAGATATTTACTTAAAGCTATATGAAGCCAATGGAGAAGTATTTGGAACCAGGGCTTCTTATCATCAATATGAATTAATCCGTGAGGTGTTACCCCAGGTCGAATATGATGAAGTCTCAAAGATATTAAAGATTGAAAATAAAGATAAGAAAAGAGTAGGACATATTGCGGTATGTTCTGCAGGAACAGCGGATCTTTATGTATCTGAAGAAGCAGCCAAAACGGCTGAATTCTTTGGAGCTAAAGTCAGTCGTCATTATGATGTAGGTGTCAGCGGCTTACATCGTTTAATGTCACAGATTGATGAAATACGGGATGCTAATTGTGTGGTTGCGGTTGCCGGCATGGAAGGGGCCCTGGCAAGCGTACTTGGCGGTCTTGTCACAAATCCTGTGATTGCGGTTCCAACATCCGTAGGATATGGTGCTTCGATGCATGGATTATCCGCTTTACTTACCATGATCAATTCCTGTGCCAACGGAATTGCGGTTGTAAATATTGACAATGGATATGGTGCAGGTTATGTAGCTACGCAAATCAATCGATTGGCATCTAAAGGAGAAATTGATGAATAAACTAGAAAAACTAAAGGAATTTTTCCGTGAAAAAGGAAGGATTGCGGTTGCGTATTCCGGAGGTGTGGACTCTACTTTTTTAATTAAGGTAGCCCATGATGTATTGGGAGATAACTGTCTTGCGATTACAGCTATTTCACCATCTTTTCCACACCGGGAAAGAGATGAAGCTGCTGAATTTTTAGAAAAAGAAGGTATAAAGCATATTACATTCCATTCCAATGAATTGAGTCTGGAAGAGTATGTCTCCAATCCTGTTGACCGCTGTTATCATTGTAAGAAATATTTATTTTCAAACATGGTACAGCTTGCAAAGGATCATGGCTTTCCGATTCTGGTAGAAGGCAGCAATATGGATGATATCGGTGATTACCGTCCCGGAATGAGAGCCATTCGGGAGTTAAATGTATTATCACCGCTTCAAATCTGTGATTTATCAAAGGCAGAGATTCGTGAATATTCTAAAGAGCTGCAACTTCCTACATGGGATAAATCTTCTTTTGCCTGTCTGGCAACTCGCTTTGTATATGGAAACCGTATTACCAAAGAAGGATTGGAACGGGTAGAGAAGGCAGAAAATGTGTTAAAGGATCTGGGCTTAACGCAATATCGTGTCAGAGTGCATGGAAATCTGGCCCGCATTGAAGTAAAACCGGAAGATTTTATAGTAATTCTAAATAATAATGAAATGATTGATACAAAATTTAAAGAATTTGGATTTGACTATGTAAGCCTTGATTTAAAAGGATATCGTACAGGCAGTATGAATGAAGTATTAAGAAAGGAAAAGAAATGAGCAAAACATTATATTTAGATTGCAGTACAGGAATCAGCGGTGATATGTTTGTTGCCTCAATGATCGATTTAGGTGCAGACGTTGATGTATTAAATGAAGTATTGAATAGTTTACCGGTTTCCGGCTTTCGAACAGAAATCAAGAAAGTCATCAAATCCGGTATTGAAGCATGTGACTTTGATGTCATTTTAGAAGAAGATAACCATGATCATGATATGGAATATTTATATGGACATGAACATGAATTAGATGATCATCATCATGACCATGAACACGAACATCACCATGAACACGAACATCACCATGAACACGAACATCACCACGATCACGAACATGATCATGACCATGAACATCATCACCATCATCATGAACATCGTGGAATGAAGGAAATTACGGAGATCATCAATGGCGCTCAAATGAGTGATTCTGCACGTGCTCTTTCTTTAAAAATCTTTGACATTATTGCCGAAGCGGAATCAAAAGCTCACGGTATTCCAAAAGATGAAGTACATTTCCATGAAGTAGGTGCTGTGGATTCCATCGTCGATGTGATCAGTGCTGCTGTATTATTCGATAATTTAGGCTTTGATCAAGTTATTATTCCTTATCTTGGAGAAGGACAGGGAAGTGTAAGAGCAGCTCATGGAATTTTATCAGTTCCGGTACCTGCGGTTACTCATATTGTGGAAGCTTCCGATTTATCTTTACAGATTCAAAACCAAAAGGGAGAACTGGTAACTCCGACAGGTGCAGCCATTGCGGCCGCTATCATGACAAGCGATACACTGCCGGAGGCATTTGGTATTAACGCAATCGGAATCGGTGCCGGTAAACGTGCTTATAAACGTCCAAGCATGGTTCGTGCAATGGATATTAAGGTAAAAGAAGAAAGTAATGATACCATCATCAAATTAGAGAGTACAATTGATGATATCACGGGTGAAGAACTTGGCTATGTGATGGAGCTTTTGATGGATCACGGTGCCCGTGATGTACATTATATTCCGGTATTTATGAAAAAGAACCGTCCTGCCTATGAGCTTGTAGTCTTATGTAAAGAAGAGAATCTGAATACGATCACATCTTTGATTTTTGAAAATACCACTACCATCGGCATGCGCAAGGAAAAAATGGAAAGAGTAATCTTGCCAAGAGCATCCCGCTCTGTAATGACAGATCTTGGGATTGTCGATTTAAAGGTCGTAACTTTACCGGATGGCACCGTACGTGAATATCCGGAATATGAAAGCTTAAAGGCAATTGCCAAAGTGATGGGAATGTCCATCATTGATGTGAAAAGAAAGGTATTAAAAGAAATCTGATATGGAAGTGTTAGTAATAGATGCCCAGGGTGGCGGTATCGGACGGCAGTTAATTATCGGGTTAAAGGCAGTTAAGCCTGATATTAAAATTACTGCAGTAGGAACCAATACCTTAGCTACTTCAGCTATGTTGAAAGCAGGAGCTGACCAGGGTGCCACCGGTGAAAATGCGGTTGTAGTCTGCGCAGCCCGTGCGGATCTTATCGTAGGGCCGATTGGAATCGTGATTGCGGACTCCATGTTAGGAGAGGTGACCGCAAAGATGGCTCATGCGGTGGGATCCAGCCGTGCCAAGCGGATATTGATTCCATTTCAAAATTGTAATACATGGATTGTGGGTATTGATGAAGTTAATACGAAAAAGCTGATGGATTCTGCCATTAACGCAATTGTTTCCATGATTGAACAGTAAGGGCGTTTTATAACGTCCTTTTCTTGTGTTAAAATACTATCATCAAAGTAAAAAAGGAAGATATTATGAAAAAATTTGTGGCATTGGCATGTATTGCCGCTTTACTTACCGGATGCTCATCAGGTGGGGATTTTCAGGATGTTTCTGAGACCAAGGAAGAAGTAACAGAAGATAAAACTGATGCAGCATATGCAGCTTATTATAATGTATTAAAGGATAATCGGGATGCCATTTATTCCTACGAGAATTCTTTGGAGACCGGTTATAGCTATACGACTACAAATTCTAAACAGACAGCTCTTGTGGATATCACATCGGATGGAATACCGGAATTGATCTTCTTTACCGGAGAGCATGAAAATGCGGTCGCCGTCATGCATATATACAGTTATCTCAATGACAGCGCAGTGCGCATATATCATCATGATGGTATGCCGGTACAGGTAGCCGGAGGATGTTATTATCAATTATTCCAGACTGAAAAGGGCGGACCGCTGTATTTTATGGAGAGTGCCGGGGATGAAAACTGGTCTACTTCGATTACCCGCTTTGAACTGGAAGGAAAAACGCTTGTCTCCAATATGGAATTACTTCATGAATCCAAGGTAGATTATGACAATAATCAGAGTGTTGATTCCTACTATCTGGATGAGAAAAGCTTAAGCGAAGATGAATATAATGACAAAGTCAACGATATTCAAAAATCGATCCAAACTGTCATTACCTGGAATTTGGAATATACAAAACCGATTCAATTACCGGATTTTTCGATTCGGGCAAAACATGTCGATGATATTTTAGCAGAGCTTGGAGGTACGCAAGATCAGGCAGTTGAAGAAAATGAGCAGCCTGCTACCCAATCACAGCCTGTCGAACAGGCACCTGCTTCTGGCGGATCTTTCCTGATTCCGGATTCCGATACCCGCTATATCAGCTCATCCGAGTTATCCGGATTCTCATATGATGATTGCCAGCTTGCCATCAATGAAATATATGCCCGCCATGGACGTAAATTTGTGACACCGGAAATTCAGGCGTATTTCAATTCACAAAGCTGGTATACACCAACTATTGAGGCAGCTAACTTTGACAATTCGATGTTGTCGGATGTGGAAAGAGCCAACGTGGAAACCATTGTTGCCTATGAAACGGCAATGGGATGGCGATAGATTGATTATTTGTTAGAACAGGAGGGATGCCCCTTGAAAGTATTAATCGCAGAAGATAATGTCGATATGAACGAGATTATCGTAAAAAAATTAAAAGCTGAAGGCTATGATGTGGATACCTGTTTTAACGGGGAGGAAGCAGTGGATCATATCTTATATGGTGATTATGATATCGCAATTATGGATATTTTAATGCCTGTGATGAGTGGGTTAGATGCCTTAAGAACGATAAGAAGGCAATCCAATTCAACTCCTGTCATTCTTCTTACCGCCAAAGATACCATCGATGATAAGGTTTCTGGATTAAATGCAGGGGCTAACGATTATATTGTAAAGCCATTTTCTTTTGATGAATTATATGCCCGTATCCGTGCGGTAACCCGCACAGCCGCCGGCAATACATCCAATGTATATCGCTGCGATGATTTAACTTTGGATGCCGATACCCACGTGGTAAAGCGGGGTGATCGTGAAATTGAATTAACCCAGAAGGAGTTTGCGCTGTTGGAATATTTGATCATCAATCAGGGACGTGTATTATCGCGAACAAAAATATTAAATCATGTCTGGGGATATGACTACGATGGAGGCACTAAGATTATTGATGTATATATGAATTATCTTCGAAAAAAGATTGATGGAGACAGTGATGTAAAGCTGTTACATACTATTAGAGGTGCCGGCTATGTATTGAAGGTGGACCAATGATCAAATCCATTAAAGTAAAATTAACAGCATGGTTTACGGTCATCTTGATTTTGATTTCATCGGCCATGATGGCAGTTTTAGTTTATATTGCTAATTATTATGGACAGAATGATACCGAAGTTACTTTGATCAATAAGGTTCAGGAATACTACGTCTTGATCAACGACAGCCAGTTTGCCCAGGATATTCTGGTGCGTGGAGACTATAACTATTTTAATTCCTTTGACTTTGTGGTGGATGATATTGAATTCATGTTCTATCACGAGGATGGTTCTCATTCATTAGGAAATTTCTCGAACGATGGTTTAGATGATGTGGAATTAAAAAATGAAGAACTGAGAATCGTACCATTGGGAAAACTGAATTATTATGTCTACGATATGAAATTAAGAATTCCTTTTCGGGAATATATCTGGATTCGCGGAGTAACACCGAAGACCAATGATGTCTGGGAAATTTTATCGAGACATTTAAATGTATTACTTTTAGTTCCGGTATTTATCGCCATCGGGATTGCCGGAGGCTGGTTTTTAACCAAGCGTTTATTAAGACCGATGCGCCAGATCAATGAGACAGCGGAACAGATCCGCACAGGAACGGATTTATCGAAGCGTATCGAGATTGAGAATACCGGTGATGAATTCTGGGAGATGTCCAATCACTTTAACGCAATGTTTGACCGTCTGGAAGAAACCTTTGAAGCCCAGAAGCGCTTTACCTCTAATGCGTCCCATGAACTTCGAACACCGGTATCCATTATTTTGGCACAATGTGATTATGCCTTTGATCATGTTGACTCTACAGAGGACATGTATACTTCTCTGGAAGCTATCCAGAAGCAGGGATACCGCATGTCCAATATGATAGAAACGCTGTTGATATTTACCAGAATCGAACAGCAGACGGAGAAATATCCAAAGGTGGAAACAGATCTATCTAAGTTAATTCAAACCTGTGCTCAGGATTATGAAATCATTTCCGATAAGAATACGCATTTTGAATGTGATTTAGGTAATCAGATTACTGCTAAAGCAAATACAGAATTAATGGTTCTTTTGATTAATAACCTGCTTCAAAATGCCGTTCGATACGGAAAGGAAGACGGGCATGTTTGGCTGAAACTTGTCGACAAAGGAAACCAAGTTGTATTTACCGTAACCGATGATGGCATCGGTATTGATCAAAAGGATATTGATAAGATCTGGACCCGTTTTTACCAGGTGGATGATTCCCGCAACACCAAAGGTACCGGACTCGGTTTATCCCTGGTAAAACAGATTGCCCAATACCATAATGGCGATGTAGATGTAAAGTCAACCTTAGGCGAAGGCAGCACATTTACCGTTACAATACAAAAATAAAAAAAATAAGACCTTTCTTACCTGATTTTAACTTTATTTCCATAGAATAAAGTCATCCGTAAAAAAGGTCTTTTTTTACGGTAAAGATAGATACCAACAGAGAGGAACGGGCGAAGCAACGGGATATAAGGGGTTCTGTCCTGCGGCCGTCAAGGTACCTCATAATTGGAATTTGCCAAAGGGGGAGGAGGAACCCTGATAAAAATGGATTACATTGGAAAAGTATTTTCCTTATTGAATGGTTGAGCTGTTCATCGAAGATGAACTTTTGAAAGGGGTAAGATTCATTATGCACAAGTATGTAGTGGGAATTACATCGGGTGTTCTTGTGGCCGGTTTAACCGGATATATTTTAATGGACACCTTTGTGATTTCCAAAGAACAGACAGAAGAAATACCTACGACCCAGACGACTGCTTATCAACTGAAAAATGAAGAAAAGCAGACAACTGTACAGCCTAAGCAGGAAGAAAAACAGGAAACATCATCTGAAACAGAGAAAAAGGATGAGGTATCCACTACAGAAAAAGAAGAGAATCAAACGGAAGAAGACTTTGAACCAAAAACATATAATTCTGAATTTGGAAAGAATCTGACAGATAAAAAGGATTCAAATTCCGAAACAGATGAAGAAGATTATGCTTATGGTTACGGAAGCGGTAATTCACAGAGTGATCGAAATGAGTCGGATAGCCGGAGCGATAATTGGTTTGACAATTATTTCGAAAACTATAAACGGGATTACTCCAATGATGACTTTTCTGCAGATTGGGAAGAATGGTTCCGGAAAGAATTCAGAACCGGTGACCAGGAATGGAATTTCTTCTATGAACCGGGCAATGACCGGTAATACAGGGCCTTCTTACTTATATACATATAGAAAAAGGGGAGCGACTTATGTATTCACATTTTAAGAAAGAATTATTTAAGTACTGTGTCATGTTTCTGATCATGACGATTATATTCGCGTTATTTGGCTTTATTTATGGTTTATTTACCAGGGGGGTTTACTCCTATTTTATGATTTACGCTTTCTTGATTCCGTTATTAGGTGGGGTAGTTCCATTTGGATTATTTGCCTTTAGAGCATCGATGGTTCCCAATCCTTCAGTATTGCAGATGTATGCAGGAGGAATTACCATGTTGACATTTGGATCGGTGGTTAAGGGTATCTTAGATATCTATGAAGCGATCAATCCGAAAGTGGGACTCTATCCAATCCTTGGAATCATAATGATTTTTATGGCAGCTGTACTGCATATTGCGGGTGTCTTTGCCTCGGGTATCACCGAGGATACCTCCTCCGACCTCCTTTAGGCATTCACAAAAAGATCTCCTTCGGGAGATTTTTTTGATTTCACCATAACCTGTAGTTATAGCATTCATGCCCACATTATATTGTACATTTGTTTAAATTAAGCATATTCTGTAATCAGAAAACAGGAACAATCCTGAGGAGGAAAATACATATGTCTAAAACATGGATCATTACCGGAGCAAGTTCCGGAGGAATTGGAGAAGGAATCGCCAGAGCTGTATTAGCGGGTGGTGATAACGCTGTTATCACTGCTAGAAGTCTTGCCAAATTAGAAGGTATCGCTAAGGATTATCCTGAAACATGTCTTCCTATGACACTGGATATGGCAGATAAAGAAAGAATGACAGAAGTCGTAAAGGCAGCTGTTGAAAAATTCGGAACTGTAGATGTACTGATCAACAATGCAGGTCATGGATACAGATCTTCTGTAGAAGAAGGTGAATGGGATGCCATTCATGAACTATATGAAACGAACTTGTTC